>NZ_FMDK01001234.1 GCF_900091995.1 Streptomyces sp. MnatMP-M17 | reverse complement strand
GCCCGCCGCGAGCACCAGCAGCCCGGCCACCGCGCCGGTGTCGCCCGGCGGAGTGCCCACGGCCACCGCCGTACCGAATCCCTCCTGGCCTGATGCGATCGCCGCCGCGAGCCAGGCGACCGCCATCACCGAGGCCGTCGCGACCGGCGCCAGGGAGCCGCTGATCCGGCCGCTGGCGTAACCCGCCGTGACGGCCAGCACCGCGAGCAGAACGCCTTCGGGTCTGCCGTCGGTCCCTGCCGCGCTGATCAGCGCCCACACGGCGCAGGCGCCGAGGACCACGGCACCGACGACATCGGGCGCGCCGGAGCGTTCCGGTACGACTGATCGTTCCACCGGTGGTTCCGCTGGTGCGGCCATCCCGTCGCCCCCCGACCTCTGACGGCCCCGTCCACAACCGCCGGATCCGGCCATGCGACAAGGACTGGCGGACACGGTAATGGCAGCGATGGCGATGTGTGGAGGGATTGCGAAGGTACGCCGCCCTGCGTATCGGCTGCATCGGCCGTACGCGGTGACGCCTGCGGGTGGTGCCTGCGATGACGCGCGCCCTTGGCGCGCTCACAGTGCGCCGCTCCCGCGCCGCTCCCGAGCCGTTTACGAGCCGTTCCCGAGCCACTTCCGAGCCGCTTCCGACACGTCCTCGGGCGCGGCCGGCGGCCCGTAGTCCCGGCCCGTGCGCCCCGGCACATGGCGTCCCACCGTAGACTCCGCCAGGTGAGCGCCACCATCACCACCGTCGAGCCCACTCCGTCCGTCCCGGCCTCCGGCGGCCGTGGTCTGCTGCGACGGTTCATCCGGCCGGGCGCGGCGGCGCTGTCCGGCCTCCTGCTGTACGCGAGCTTTCCGCCTCGCACCCTGTGGTGGCTGGCGCTGCCCGGTTTCGCCCTGCTCGCCTGGAGTCTGTACGGCCGCCGGCCACGCGCGGCACTCGGCCTCGGGTACCTGGCAGGACTGGGCTTTCTGCTGCCGCTCCTGGTCTGGACGGGCGCCGAGGTCGGGCCGGGACCATGGCTCGCGCTGGTCGCGATCGAGGCGCTCTTCATCGCGCTCACCGGAATGGGCATCGCGGCCGTGTCGCGGCTGCCCGTATGGCCGGTCTGGGCCGCGGCGGTCTGGATCCTCGGCGAGGCGGTCCGCGCGCGGGTGCCGTTCGGCGGATTTCCCTGGGGCAAGATCGCCTTCGGCCAGGCGGACAGTGTCTTCCTGCCGCTCGCCGCGGTCGGCGGCACGCCCGTACTCGGCTTCGCCGTCGTCCTGTGCGGCTTCGGACTGTACGAAGCCGCACGTCAGGTCCTCGCGTACCGGAGGACCGGTACGGTGCCGCGCCGGGCCGGCGCCATCGCCGCACTCACCGTCTTCGTGCCTGTCGTGGCGGCGCTCGCCGCCCTCCCGCTGGTGGACGACTCGGCAGAGGACGGCACCGCGACGGTCGCCGCGATCCAGGGCAATGTGCCCAGGGCGGGCCTCGAATTCAACGCCCAGCGCCGCGCGGTCCTCGACAACCATGTCCGCAGGACGCTCCAACTCGCCGACGAGGTGAAGGCGGGCAAGGAGCCTCAGCCCGACTTCGTCCTGTGGCCGGAGAACTCGTCCGACATCGACCCGTACCGCAACGCCGACGCGCGGGATGTGATCGACCAGGCCGCCAGGGCGATCGGCGTACCGATCTCCGTCGGCGCCGTCGTCACTCCGGACACCGGACCGCTGCGCAACACCCAGATCCTGTGGGATCCGGAGCGCGGCCCGACGGCCACGTACGACAAGCGGCAGATCCAGCCCTTCGGCGAGTATCTGCCACTGCGCTCCCTCGTACGGACGATCAGCCCGGGCTACGCGGACATGGTGCGCCGGGACTTCGGCCGGGGCAGCGAGCCGGGCGTCTTCGATCTCGCGGGCACCGAGGTGGGGCTCGCCACCTGCTACGAGGCGGCCTTCGACTGGGCCGTACGGGACACCGTCACCCATGGCGCCCAGCTCATCTCCGTACCCAGCAACAACGCCACCTTCGACCGCAGCGAGATGACCTATCAGCAGCTCGCGATGTCGCGGGTGCGGGCCGTGGAGCACAGCAGGACGGTCGTGGTGCCGGTCACCAGCGGCGTCAGCGCGATCATCCAGCCGGACGGCAGGATCACCGAGAAGACCGGGATGTTCACACCGGGCGCGCTCGTCGCCGAGGTGCCGCTCCGCTCGTCGCTGACTCCGGCCACCCGCCTCGGCACGCTTCCCGAGGGCCTGTTGGCGGCGGTCTCGGTGGGCGGTCTCGGCTGGGCGACGGCCCGCTCCGCACGCAACAGGAGGAACGCGGCGGCCGGTTAGGGTCGGCGCATGGGAACTCCTGACTTCATCCGGCAGATCCGCGCCACCGCGGGCCACCAGCTCCTTCTGCTGCCCGGCGTCAGCGCGATCGTCTTCGACGACGACGGGCGCGTACTGCTGGGCCGCCGTGCCGACACCGGGCGCTGGTCGGTCATCGGCGGGATCCCGGAGCCGGGGGAGCAGCCCGCGGTCACGGCGGTGCGCGAGGTGTACGAGGAGACCGCCGTACGGTGTGTGGCGGAGCGCGTCGTGCTCGTCCAGGCGCTCAAGCCGGTCGTCTATCCCAACGGTGACGAATGCCAGTACATGGACATCACATTCCGCTGCCGCGCGGTCGGCGGTGAGGCACGGGTCAACGACGACGAGTCCCTGGATGTGGCGTGGTTCCCGGTGGACGGACTGCCGGAGCTGGGGGAGTTCGCGCTCCTGCGGATCAAGCAGGCGCTCACCGATGCACCCACATGGTTCGAACCTATGCCTCTCCGGTGAAGTGTGGGCTCTGACCACATCGGTCGGGGCCTGAGCGCTGCTTAGGGTGCGGAATATGACCGCGCCCACCACACCAGGTCCCGCCGACGCTTCCGCCGCCTCCTCCTTTGAGGCCGCTTCCGCTTCGGACGGCGCTCCCGCCGTAGCTCCTTCCGCTCCTGTCGCGCTCGACCTCGGCGGCCGTGTAGCACTGGTCACCGGTGCCGCGAGCGGTATCGGCCGCGCCTGCGCGCTGCGGCTCGCGGCGGCCGGGGCCCGGGTCAGAGCCGTGGACCGGGACGGCGAAGGGCTCGAAGGCCTGGCCAAGGACGCCAAGGGACTGCTGGGCGCCGTCGAACCACGGGTCCTCGATCTGACCGATCTCGACGCGGCCGAGCGGGCCGCGGCGGGCACGGACGTCCTGGTCAACAATGCCGGACTCCAACTGGTGCGTCCCATCGAGGACTTCCCGCCGGATGTCTTCCACACCGTTCTCACGGTCATGCTGGAGGCGCCCTTCCGGCTGATCAGAGGTGCGCTGCCGCACATGTATGGCGAGGGCTGGGGCCGGATCATCAATGTGTCCTCCGTACATGGGCTGCGCGCCTCGGCCTTCAAATCGGCCTATGTGGCCGCCAAACACGGTCTGGAAGGTCTCTCCAAGACCGCGGCGCTGGAAGGGGCCGCGCATGGAGTCACCTCCAACTGCGTCAACCCTGGATATGTGCGTACACCACTGGTCGAGAAGCAGATCGCCGACCAGGCGCAGACCCATCACATTCCCGAGGAGCGCGTTCTCACCGATGTCCTGCTCCAGGACTCCGCGCTGAAGCGCCTTCTCGAACCGGACGAGGTGGCCGAGGCGGTCGCCTATCTCTGCACTCCGCAGGCGTCCTTCATCACCGGTATCTCGCTCACTCTGGACGGCGGCTGGACCGCGCACTGACTCTTCCGAGCGGCCGGGTTGTCCACATCGCTTGCGTTGTCCACAGGGCTGGCGCGGTCGGCCGTACGACGGGTAATCCTGTGTCCATGTCCCACGATCAGGCTTCCTACCTGGAACTCCTCGCCCGCGGTGCCGCGGCGGAGGCATACGACCGGCCCGCGCTGCTCGCCCGCGCCGATGGCGCGGGTGCGGAGACGCTCGCCGCGCTGGAGCACGCCAAGCGGCTCGCCCTGCGGGTGCGGGCCGAGCTGGCGGAG
>NZ_FMDK01000869.1 GCF_900091995.1 Streptomyces sp. MnatMP-M17 | reverse complement strand
CGTCGCCGCCACCGCGCGTGCCAGTTCATCCGCCCAGTGCGGTCCGGGCAGCGCGGTCCATACGGCGCGCGGCGCACCGCCGCCGGCGAGCGCGTCGAGAAACGCCGCGCCGTTGCCGTACCGCTCCCATGTGCCCGGCCCGGGCGCGGCCGGCGACGGCAACGGCTCCGGGGAGGGCTTCGACTCGGCCCGCGCGTTCCTGGGCGGGATCGCGAGCTGGAGGACATCCGCGAGGCTTCCGGCATACCGGTCCGCCACGGCCCGGGCGAGCCCGAGCAGCTCGGCGCTGAGCACCGGCTCGGGCGAGACCACATCGGCCAGCGCGGCCAGCGGTCCCGTGTAGTCGGTATCGGCCCTGCGTTCGACGACGAATCCGTCGATCAGCCGACCGCCCTCGCGCCGCCCGCCCCGCACCTGATGCGCTCCGGCCCCGAACCGCACCCGCACCCGAACCCCGGGCAGCGCCGTCCCGTCCAGCTCCTCCGGCACGGCGTAGTCGAAGAACTGGTCGAGATGCAGCACTCCCTTGTTCACCACCACCCGCGCCACCGGCAACTCCCCGGCCAACGCGGCCCCCCGCCACGTCCGCGGCTTCGCCCGCGGCACCTTCGCCTTCCGCACACTCTCCCGAATGAACGCAAGCTGCTCAGGCCCACCACCGGCGGGATCCCGGGACTGCCTGTCGTCGCTGCTCACAGCTCCATACCTACCAGACACCACCGACACTCCCACCTTCTGTGGTCGCGCTGCCCGCGCACACGGAACGGCCCCGGACCGTCCTGCGGTCCGGGGCCGTTGTCAGCCGGTGCGGTGCTGGGTGGGTCAGAGGCCCGCGGCCTCGCGGAGGGCGTCCACCCGGTCCGTGGTCTCCCAGGTGAACTCGGGGAGTTCGCGGCCGAAGTGGCCGTACGCCGCCGTCTGGGCGTAGATCGGGCGCAGCAGGTCGAGGTCGCGGATGATCGCGGCCGGACGGAGGTCGAAGACCTGGCCGATGGCCTGCTCGATCTTGTCGGTGTCGACCGTGGCGGTGCCGAAGGTCTCCACGAAGAGGCCGACCGGCTCGGCCTTGCCGATCGCGTAGGCGACCTGGACCTCGCAGCGGGAGGCGAGGCCCGCGGCGACGACGTTCTTCGCGACCCAGCGCATCGCGTACGCGGCGGAGCGGTCGACCTTGGACGGGTCCTTGCCGGAGAAGGCACCGCCGCCGTGCCGGGCCATACCGCCGTAGGTGTCGATGATGATCTTGCGGCCGGTCAGACCGGCGTCGCCCATCGGGCCGCCGATCTCGAAGCGGCCGGTCGGGTTGACCAGCAGACGGTAGCCCTCGGTCTCCAGCTTGATGCCGTCGTCGACCAGCTCCTGGAGGACATGCTCGACGACGAATTCACGTACGTCGGGAGCGAGCAGCGAGTCCAGGTCGATGTCGGAGGCGTGCTGTGAGGAGACGACGACCGTGTCGAGGCGGACGGCCTTGTCGCCGTCGTACTCGATGGTGACCTGGGTCTTGCCGTCCGGGCGCAGA
>NZ_FMDK01000870.1 GCF_900091995.1 Streptomyces sp. MnatMP-M17 | reverse complement strand
CAGCCGCTCACGCAGCGCGAGCCCCACCCGCGCACGCCTGCCGGTCCCCGCATGCCCGCCTTCGCCGTCATCGCCCGTAAGGAGCACGGGCGGTGGATCCGCCGCCGCCACGGCCGGCGGACCGGCGAAGAGAGCATCCGCACGGCGGCGCGGATGACGGGCACGGACATCGGAGCCCGGGGCACGACCGGGCCCGCTGGTTACGGAGCGTGTTCGGAGAGTCATGCCACAGAACGGTAGGCACTCCCGCCCGACCTCGCTCAGCAGCCCGAATTCCCGTGGACAACAAGCGCATTGTGGAAAACTCGGTCACCCGTAGGAGTGGCCTGCACAGCTACGAGTGGCCCGGCGCCCACGAGCGCCCACGAGCGCTCCCTGGCGCCACCGCTCAGCGCGGCGAGATCACCGCTCCCAGCAGCCCGGGCCCCGTGTGTGCCCCGATCACCGCGCCCACCTCGCTCACATGCAGATCCACCAGTCCCGGCACCCGTTCCCGCAGCCGCTCGGCCAGCGTCACGGCCCGCTCCGGCGCCGCGAGATGGTGTACGGCGATGTCCACACGGCTCGTGCCGGCCCGCTCGGCGACGAGCTCCTCCAGCCGCGCGATCGCCTTCGAGGCCGTACGGACCTTCTCCAGCATCTCGATACGGCCGCCGTCCAACTGCAGCAGCGGCTTCACCGCGAGCGCCGAGCCCAACAGCGCCTCTGCGGCACCGATACGGCCGCCTCGGCGCAGATAGTCCAGTGTGTCGACATAGAAGTACGCGGAGGTGCCCGCGGCCCGCTTCTCGGCGGCGGCCACCGCCTCGTCCAGCGTCCCGTTCCCCTCCGCGGCCTCGGCGGCGGCCAGCGCGCAGAACCCGAGCGCCATCGCCACCATCCCGGTGTCCACCACCCGCACCGGCACCGGCGCGCCCTTCGCCGCGAGCACGGCGGCGTCGTACGTCCCGGAGAATTCGGCCGAAAGATGCAGGGAGACGATCCCGGTCGCGCCTGCCTCCGCCGCGGCACGGTACGCGGCGGCGAAGACATCGGGACTGGGCCGTGAGGTGGTCACGGAACGCCGCTTCTGGAGCGCCAGTGCCAGTGAACGGGCCGAGATCTCGGTGCCCTCCTCCAGCGCGCGGTCACCGAGCACGACGGTCAGCGGCACCGCGGTGATGCCGTGCCGCTCCATCGTCTGTGGCGGCAAGTAGGCCGTGGAATCGGTGACGATAGCGACATGGCGGGACATGAGCGGGAGGTTACCCGTCGTCGCTCCCGGTCGGCAGCCCGGGCCCGTCCCAATGATCGATTCCGCCCAGGCCCCGGACCGTGTCCGGCCGATTCCGGTCAGTTGGTGGTCTCGGGCCTCGCTTGCCCGGTCCGCTTCTGCCACGGGTAGGCGATCCGCTGCCGGATTCCGGGCGGCTCGATGGCCTGCGTCTGCCCCTGCCCCGATCCCCGCCCTTCATCCGTCGCCCGGGGCTCGGCTTCAGGCCCGGTGGTCGGCCCGGACCCGTTCCCGGGCTCCGGCCACACCACATGCTGCTCGGACCGCTCGGCGCTCTCGGGCCACTCGCCCTGCCGTTGCGGCTCCGCCGCCGATGCCGACCAGTGCCGCAGCGCCCCCGACTCCACATCGATCTGGGCGCTCAGCGACGACAGATCGTCCTCCGCGAACTGCCGTGCCCGGTCCCGCGCCGCCCAGCGCAGCGAATCCGCCGAATGTGTGATCCGCTCCGTACGCTCACGCAGCTCCTGAAGGTGTTCGGCCACCCTGGCCCGGTCCGGATCGCGCTCCACCCGGCGCAGTTCCTCGTCCAGCTCACGCCCGTGCACACTGAGCCGCTGGAAGAGGGCGACCGACTCCGACAGCGAGGCGTCCTCCGCCACGCCGGCCTGGAGTATTTCCTGCGTCGCCCGCATCGAGGTGCGCAGCCGTACCCGGAGCTGAGCCAGCTCCCCGGCCACACCTATCTGGCCGAGGCTTCTCGCGCGCAGCGTGGTGTCCTCCACCGTGCGGCGCGCGTTCGAGAGCGTACGGTCGACGCCGCGCTTGGCCGCGCCGACGGCCTTCACGCTCACATACACCCCGAGTGACACGAACGCGACGAAGAGCAGCGCCAGGATCACGATGACGACCTCCATGGGCGCCCCCTTCGTTGTCGTTTACGCTCTCTCTCCACCGTAAACGGAACAGGCAGGTTGAGGGTTCCTGAGGAACCCCCAACCTGCCCGTAGGGGAAAGCCCTGCCTGTCCGCCCGCGCAGTCCGGCCCGCCTCCCCGGCGGGCCTCACGTGCCTGCGAACGCCGGCCCTTACGCGGGAACGATGTTCACCAGCTTCGGCGCCCGTACGATCACCTTGCGGATCCCACCGCCGCCCAGCGCCGCGACCACCGCCTCATCGGCCAGCGCCAGCGCCTCCAGCTCCTCGTCCGAGATCGACGGCGAGACCTCCAGCCGCGCCTTGACCTTGCCCTTGATCTGCACCACGCAGGTCACGGCCTCGTCCACGGCATACGCCGGGTCCGCGACCGGGAAGTCCTGGTACACGACCGAGTCGGAGTGGCCCAGCCGGTGCCACAGCTCCTCGGCGACATGCGGCGCCAGCGGCGCGATCAGCAGCACCAGCCGCTCGGCGACCGAGCGCGGCACCGGACGGCCCGTCTTGGTGAGCTGGTTGTTCAGCTCGGTGATCTTGGCGATGGCGGTGTTGAACCGCAGCGCCGTCATGTCCTGGGCGACTCCGTCGATCGCCTTGTGCAGCGCGCGCAGCGTCTCCTCGTCGGGCTCGGCGTCCACGACGGTGACCTCGCCCGTCGTCTCGTCGACCACATTGCGCCACAGCCGTTGCAGCAGCCGGTACTGGCCGACCACCGCGCGCGTGTCCCACGGCCGCGAGACATCCAGCGGGCCCATCGCCATCTCGTACAGCCGCAGCGTGTCCGCGCCGAACTCGGCGAAGATCTCATCCGGAGTGACCGCGTTCTTCAGGGACTTGCCCATCTTGCCCAGGACGCGGCTGACCTTCTCGCCCTGGTACCAGTATCCGCCGTCCCGCTCCTCGACCTCGGCGGCGGGCACCGCGATCCCGCGGCTGTCCCGGTAGACGAAGGCCTGGATCATGCCCTGGTTGTACAGCTTGTGGAACGGCTCGACCGAGGAGATGTGCCCCAGGTCGTACAGCACCTTGGACCAGAAGCGCGCGTACAGCAGATGCAGTACGGCGTGCTCGGCGCCGCCCACATACAGATCGACACCGCCGTGCGGCTGTCCCTCGCGAGGGCCCATCCAATACCGCTCGATGGCCGGATCGACCAGCTTCTCGCTGTTGTGCGGATCCAGATAGCGCAGCTCGTACCAGCACGAACCGGCCCAGTTCGGCATGGTGTTGGTCTCGCGGCGGTAGCGCTTGACGCCCTCGCCCCGGCCCAGGTCCAGCTCGACATCGACCCACTCCGCGTTCCGCGACAGCGGTGTCTCGGGCTGGGTGTCCGCGTCGTCCGGATCAAACGTACGTGGCGAGTAGTCGTCCACCTCGGGCAGTTCCAGCGGCAGCATCGACTCGGGCAGTGAGTGCGCCGTGCCGTCCTCGTCGTAGACGATGGGGAAGGGCTCGCCCCAGTAGCGCTGGCGGCTGAACAGCCAGTCGCGCAGCCGGAAGTTGACCGTGCCCTCGCCGATACCGCGCTCGGCCAGCCATTCGGTGATCTTCGCCTTGGCCTCGGCCACCGTCAGACCGTCCAGGGAGACGTCCGTACCGGTCGAGTTGATGACACGCGCGTCGTACGAGTCGAACGCGTCGTCCCACTCCGCCGGGTCGGTGGAGCGGCCGTCGGAGGGCTCCACCACACAGCGCATCGGGAGCTCGAAGGCGCGCGCGAAAGCGAAGTCACGGCTGTCGTGCGCCGGTACGGCCATGATCGCGCCCGTGCCGTATCCCATCAGCACATAGTCGGCGATGAAGACGGGCACCCGCTCGCCGCTGACCGGGTTGGTGGCATACGCGCCAGTGAACACACCGGTCTTGTCCTTGGCCTCGGCCTGCCGCTCGACATCGGACTTCGACGCGGCCTGCTTGCGGTACGCGCCGACGGCGTCGGCCGGAGTCGCGTGTCCGCCCGTCCACACGTCGTGCGTGCCCTCGGGCCAGACGGCCGGGACGATCTTCTCGACCAGGTCGTGCTCCGGCGCCAGCACCATGTACGTGGCGCCGAACAGGGTGTCCTGACGGGTCGTGAAGACGGTGATCGCGCCCGCGTCACCGACGGGGAAGTCGACGCGCGCGCCCTCGCTCCTGCCGATCCAGTTGCGCTGCTGGAGCTTGATGGCCTCGGGCCAGTCCAGCGCGTCCAGATCGGTCAGCAGCCGGTCGGCGTACGCGGTGATCCGCATGTTCCACTGGCGCAGCTTCGCCTTGAACACCGGGAAGTTGCCGCGCTCGGAGCGGCCGTCCGCGGTGACCTCCTCGTTGGCCAGCACGGTGCCCAGCCCAGGACACCAGTTGACGGGCGCGTCGGAGGCGTACGCCAGCCGGTACTCACCCAGGACGTCGGCGCGTTCGACGGCGCTCAGCGCACTCCAAGGGCGCCCGTCGGGAGTGGCGCGCTGCCCGCTCTCGAACTGCGCCACCAGTGTGTCGATCGGACGGGCCTTGTCGGCGTCCTTGTCGTACCAGGAGTTGAAGATCTGTACGAAGATCCACTGGGTCCACTTGTAGTAGTCCGGGTCGATCGTGGCCACGGACCGGCGCTTGTCATGTCCCAGACCCAGTCGGCGGAGCTGCGCCTTCATATTGTCCATGGCGGCCTCGGTGGATACCCGGGGATGCGTACCGGTGGCGACCGCGTGCTGCTCGGCGGGCAGTCCGAACGCGTCGAAGCCCAGCGTGTGCAGCACATTGTGCCCGGTCATGCGCTGGTGGCGGGCGAACACATCGGTGGCGATATAGCCCAGCGGATGCCCGACGTGCAGTCCGGTGCCGGACGGGTAGGGGAACATGTCCATGATGAACTTCTTGGGCTCGGCCACCAGCGCCGGATCGCCCGCCAGATCACCTGTGGGGTTCGGCGCCTCGTATGTGCCCTCGGCGTCCCAGAAGTCCTGCCAGCGTGCCTCGATGTCGGCGGCCATGGCGGCCGTGTAGCGGTGCGGCGCTGTCTGCTCGGCGGCAGCGGAATTCGTCTCGCTCATGATCCTCTGAAGCTCCATCGATCGTCTCTGCCGGCGGGGTTCGGCCGTGCCGTGCCACTCGGCGAGTGGCTGCGCCGGCCGGTGAACGAAAAAGACCCCTCACACAGGAGGGGACGCCGCGCCGATTCCGACCGGATTTCTCATCCGTCGGGACTGATCAGCGCGGCCCGCTAAGCAGAAGGCGTACGGCTCGCATGGCGTCAGGGTACCGCAGGGCCCCGACAGCCCGCACAGAGACCACCGGACGAGCACATGAGAAGCACGGGAGAGCCACGGGAGAGGCACGAAACGATCGTGGAACGGTCGGAGGCGGAAACCGTTACCCCGCGTATCGCCCCGTTCCGGGGCATCTCCCGGGCCGCCAGGAGTCGGGTAACTCACCTTCCCCCGGTTAAACCTGGAAACCGGGTACTGCCTGGTACGGCTCCACTTAGCATGCGGCAACGGGACCGCTTTCCCGAGCCCTTCGGAGTTGCCCCCTCATGAACCCTCAACGCAAGTTCAGCTCGTCGCTCTCCCTGGACCACGGCATGAGCCGGCAGGTGCAGGGGGGACTCACGGTCGCCGCGCTGGTACTGGTACCACTGCTCGCCGTCGCGGGAGGCGACGCCTTCCGTGCCGCACTCGACTTCACCACCGGAGTGCTGTCCCTGCTGTCCCTCACCGGGGCCGTCGCCTGGGGTCTGATAGCCACCGACCGGCTGCTGCTCTCCCCGCGCCACCGGCTGCTGGCCCAGGGCGTCCACCGGGCGACGGCGATCGCCTCGCTCGGATTTCTGCTGCTGCATGTCACTGTCAAGGTCGCCCTCGGGCATGTGGCGCTGCTCGGCGCGCTGGTGCCGTTCGGCCTCGGTGTCAGCGGTACGAACGGTCTCATCGGCTTCGGCTCGCTCGCCGGGCTGCTGATGGTCGTGGCCGCCACGACCGGCGCGATGCGCAGCGCCTTCGCCGTGCCCGGCCGGTTCGCGGGACGCTGGCGCTCGATGCACATGGTGGCCTATCCGGCCTGGTGCTTCGCGCTCGTGCACGGGCTCTACACCGGCCGTCCGGCCGCGACCTGGGTCATCACGATGTACTGTCTGGCCCTCCTCGGAGTCGCCGCCGCCGTGTCGGTACGGCTGCTGCCGCCTCCGCTCAAGCGCCGTCTCGCCGACCGGATCCTCACACTGACCGGCGGCGTCCGTGAGACGCCCGCCGAGCCCGAGCAGAACCGTCGCGATCTCGCGTCGGACCCGCTCCCGGGTGCGACGGGCATCCCGTCACAGCCCGGCTACCAGCAGCGGACGCTGCGTGAGCCCGCCGTCTCGGCGCAGCCGCTCGGATCGGCGCTGGGCCGGCCGCGTACACCACCGCGGCTCGCCGCTCCGGCGCCGCCGCTGTACGAGGCGACGCGATCGAGCGCGGAGCCCTACCCCGTGTCGGATCCGTTCAGCACCAGCACCAGCGGCACCAGCCCCGGCATCACTGAGTCGTTTCCACGGACGGAGTCCGGTACGGGACTCTCGGCCGGCTATCGCGCGGTCTCGCAAGGAGGTGAGCCGACCGCACGCATACCGACCGGCGAGATACCTCTCGCCGAACGCGTTCCGCTGACCGAGGAACTCCCGGTCATCTCGGACGAGCCCTCAGGCAGGCCCGGCTCCTGGCCCGCTCCGTCGCCGCCACGCCCGGCCGAGGCCTTCGCACCGCCCGCGTCGGCTCCGTACGACACCGGCGCGGTCCCCACCTACGGCCCGAACGCGTCCTCTCCGTACGACACCGGCGCGAAGGCCTCGTACGCGACGAGCGGCACGACGTCGTCCCCGTACGACACGAGTGGCGCCGGTACGCCGGTCTACGGGCCCGACGCGCCGTCCCCGTACGACACGGGCTCGATCCCGACGTACGACACGGGCTCCGTACCGGCCTACGGCAGCGGCGCTGCTCCCACGTACGACACCGGCTCCGTACCGGCCTATGACACGGGCGCGATTCCCACGTACGGCACGGGCCCCCTCCCCGCGTACGACACCGGTTCGATCCCCACCTATGACACCGGCTCCCTCCCTCCGTACGACACGGGCGCGGTTCCCACCTATGAGGGCACGGTCTCCCCGCCGCCGGCCTCCTCCGCCGCCCCGTCCCCCACACCCTCCGTGCCCTCGTCCGCGCCGCCGGACGGGACCGAGGCCTCGCCCGGTCCCCTCTATCCGCCCCCGGCCGGGGAACCCTGGCACGCACCCGCAGGAGACCGACCGTGAACACCCCTCTCCCCGATGTCCCCGAAGTCCGTGTCGTCGGGCTCCCCCAGCTCACCCAGGGATTCGACCTGGTCGAGCGGCTCGATCTGCCCATGCATCTCAAGGTCCACGGCCCGCTGGAGCCGGTGACCGGGGAACGGCTGGCGCAGCTCGCCGAGAACATGTCCCTGACCGGCCGCGGCGGCGCCGGATTCCCGTTCGCCAAGAAACTGCGCGCGGTGGCCACGGCTGCGATCCGGCGCGGTGTGCGGCCCGTCGTCGTGATCAACGGCAGTGAGGGCGAGCCCGCCTGCCGCAAGGACACGGTGCTGATCAACCGTGCTCCGCATCTCATCCTCGACGGCGCGCTGCTGGCCGCCGAGGCGCTCGGCGCCCGCACGCTGATCGTCGCCGTCACCCGTAACTCCACCGAGGTCTCGATCCGCGCGGCGCTCGCCGAGCGCGGGCTCTCCGACCGGCGCGGCCAGCAGTTGCGCGCGCGAGTGGTCCGTACTCCGGAGCGCATGGTCTCGGGCGAGGCCTCGTCCGTGATCCGCGCCATCGGCGGCGGTCCCGCCCTGCCGCCGGGCCGCCGTGAACGCGCCGCCGAG
>NZ_FMDK01000875.1 GCF_900091995.1 Streptomyces sp. MnatMP-M17 | reverse complement strand
GGTCGGCGTGGTGCTGATGGCGGTGCTCGCGGGGCTCGCGGCGGCCACGTACGCGGCGATCGGCGACGACCATCCCCGGCGTATCGCGGGCGCGGCCCTGCTCGCGGCGCCGAACGGCGTCTGGCTCGGCATTCCGCTCGGTCTGTTCGTGCCCTGGGACGGCAGGGCGTCGGGCTCCCTGGCCTCACTGCTTCCCGATCCGCTGGACAGACTGCTGCGGCCGTCGGGCGGTGAGCCACTGTCGGTCGGCGGGCTCGCGGAGCTGGACGGACGGATCTGGCTGCTGGTGGTGGCCGTCACCGTGATGATGCTGTACGCCGGAGTACTGACGGCGGTCCGTACGGTCCGGGCCGACGAGGTCGCGGCCGGTGGAAGCGGCGCGGCCGGCGGCGCCAGCGGAAGCGGCCCGGCCCACGGGAGCCGGACGCACAGGAGCCTCGGCGCCTTCGTCCGGCGGTGTGCTCTGAGGCTCGGCATCGTCACCGCGCTCACTCTCCCGGCCCTGGTGTGGCTCACGGAGGTCTCGGCCGACGCCTCGCTGTCCGTGCTCGGCGTCCCTGCCTTCGGCGCGGGCATCGAACTGCACGGCAGAGCCGGTACGGCCCTGCTGCTCGGAGCGGTCTGGGGCGCCGGCGCCGGAGGCGCGGGAGCGCTGCTCGCGTACGCCGCGGGCTGGGGCAGGCGTACGGAGGCGGCTGGAGAAGCGGCCAGGGAAACGGCGGAGCCGCAGGCGCGATGGGCGCCCAGGACGGAAGTGCTGCCGTTGCCCGAGCCGGCGTTTCCGCCGATGCCCGAGGACGCGCCGTCGGCGGGCCCCGCCCGTACGGATTCCGCCCCAGGTCAGACGCCCGGACCGTACAGGCCGTCCGTGCCCTACCGGCCCGCCAATCCCGATACGAACCCGTATCTGCGCCTGCCCGAGGGCGAGAGCGGACCGCCGGCCCCGGGGTCGCAGCGGGACGGCCGCTGACCGAGACTGGTACCGCTGTCCGGTACGCGGGACGGCCGGCCACAGCTCCTGACTCGCCCGATACGGTGGAACCACCATGAGCGCATCGCAGCCCCCTCGGACCGCCGACGTCCCCACTCTTCTCGTCAAGATCTTCGGGAAGGACCGTCCCGGGATCACCGCCGGGCTCTTCGACACCCTTGCCGCCTACTCCGTCGATGTGATCGACATCGAGCAGGTCGTCACCCGTGGCCGTATCGTCCTCTGCGCGCTGATCACCGCTCCGGCCTCCGGCGGTGCCAGCGAGGGCGAGTTGCGGGCG
The DNA here is from genome assembly GCF_900091995.1 of Streptomyces sp. MnatMP-M17. Classification (GTDB taxonomy): domain Bacteria; phylum Actinomycetota; class Actinomycetes; order Streptomycetales; family Streptomycetaceae; genus Streptomyces. The sequence continues at coordinate 4,919 of NZ_FMDK01000875.1, read as the reverse complement.
ACCGTGCACACCTGGACGGAATCGCTCAAACTCCAGGCGGAGATCATCTCCGGTATCGGCGACAACCGGCCGCGCGGCAGCGGCCGTTCCCATGTCACCGTGCTGGGCAATCCGCTGACCGCCGAGTCGACGGCGGCCATAGCGGCCTCCATCACCGCCACCGGCGGCAATATCGACCGGATCTTCCGGCTGGCGAAGTACCCGGTCACCGCCGTGGAGTTCGCGGTGTCCGGTGTGGAGACCGAGCCGCTGCGCACCGCGCTGGCCACCGAGGGCGCGGAGATCGGAGTGGATGTCGCGGTCGTCTCGGCCGGACTGCACCGCCGGGCCCAGCGGCTGGTGGTCATGGACGTGGACTCGACGCTGATCCAGGACGAGGTCATCGAGCTCTTCGCGGCCCACGCGGGCTGTGAGGCCGAGGTCGCCGAGGTGACCTCCAGGGCCATGCGCGGAGAGCTGGACTTCGAGCAGTCCCTGCATGCGCGGGTGGCGCTGCTCGCCGGGCTGGACGAGTCGGTGGTGGAGAAGGTGCGCGCCGAGATACGGCTCACTCCCGGCGCCCGCACCCTGATCCGTACGCTCAAGCGCCTCGGCTATCAAGTAGGCGTGGTCTCGGGCGGATTCACCCAGGTCACCGATGCCCTCCAGGAGCAGCTCGGGCTGGATTTCGCCGCCGCCAACACCTTGGAGATCGTGAACGGCAAGCTCACCGGGCGGGTGGTGGGCGAGATCGTGGACCGCGCGGGCAAGGCGCGGCTGCTGCGCAGATTCGCCGACGAGGCGGGCGTCCCGCTGGCACAGACCGTCGCGATCGGCGACGGCGCCAACGATCTCGACATGCTGAACGCGGCGGGGCTGGGAGTCGCCTTCAACGCCAAGCCGGTGGTCCGCAAGGCGGCCCATACGGCGGTGAACGTACCGTTCCTGGACACCGTGCTGTATCTGCTGGGCATCACCCGCGAAGAGGTGGAGACCGCGGACGGCGGAGACGGGCACTGACCTACGGCGGCGGCCCCGGCGACCTACGAGACCGGCCCCGGCGCGAGTCCGTCGCCCGCCGGGGTCCGCTCGCGTCCGGGACGCGGATCAGCCGCGCGGTGTCCAGAAGTCGACAAGCCTGCCCACGCCGTGCTCCACCGACTTCCAGCTTCCGTTGAAGGCGATCACGGCCAGCGCGGCGGTCGGGAATCCCGTCCTCGTCATCCTGGCGATGGTGTCGCCTTCGGCCTCGCCGGAGAGAGCGTCGGCGAGCGCGTGCATACCGGGATTGTGACCGACCAGCAGCAGATCGTTCACCTCGTCGGACGTCTCGTTGACCAGGGCGAAGAGATCGCCGAGCGTCGCGTCGTAGAGCCGGTCCTCATAGACGGTCCTGGGACGCACGGGCAGCTCCTGCACCGCCAGCTTCCAGGTCTCACGCGTCCTGGCGGCCGTCGAGCAGAGAGCCAGATCGGGAACGAGTCCGCTGTCGGCGAGCCTGCGGCCGGCGATCGGCGCGTTCGACCGGCCGCGATCGGCGAGCGGCCGCTCGTGGTCGGGCACGTCCGGCCAGTCGGCCTTCGCATGCCGGAGGAGAACGATCCTGCGAGGTGTATCGACGCTCATGCATCCCAGCTTCGCATGAAATGCGCCAATGGGCAGAGGGTGTTGACGGGCTGCCCCGGCACGGGTGAACGGTGCTGGCGACTGCTCGCCGTTAACCCACCAAGGTCAGATGAATCTGCTCCAGAATGCGGCCGACCGCGGGCGCGCTCGCGGCGGCACGGGCCTCGGTGGAGCCCGTCATCAGCAGAAGCAGCGCGGCGAAGGCGACGGCGGGCAGGGCAACGGACCACCACGGCAGCCGGATCTCGATCTTGTCGGAGGCGACGCGGGTGTGGGACCGGGGGTGGGTCGGGACCGGCATGGCCGCCTCCGTGGGTCTGCGGTTTCTTGTTACCTCAGAACCTACGGATCATGAGCCCTGGAGCACATCCGGCGACCCACCCACTCGACCCTGACCCTGACCCCCTAGGGGGTGGTGGTGCTAGCCCCACCCCCTCTCGTCAGGGCGACGCAATCGACGCGATTATTCCGATCAGCACCAGGATGCCGATGATCGCGCCGAAGACGAGGAGCAGTTTCTGCTGGCCGTTCTGGGGATTCGGGTCAAGGACTGGCATGCGTTCAGTCTCGCATCCGCGCCTCGTCCTCGATCGTCCGGTCCCGGCCCGCGATCACGCCCGCCACCATCTGCGGCACCAGGAAGCCCCCCATCAGCGCGATCGGCAGTCCCCAGCCGCCCGTGTGCTGGTAGAGCACGCCCACCAGCAGCGGGCCCGGGATCGAGATCAGATAGCCGGTGCTCTGGGCGAACGCGGAGAGCCGTACGACTCCCGCGCCGGAGCGCGACCGCATGCCGATCATGGTGAGGGCCAGCGGGAAGGAGCAGTTCGAGATGCCCAGCAGGACCACCCAGACCCAGGCGCCCTCGGCTGGTGCGAAGTACAGGCCCGAGTAGGCGGTCAGTCCGCAGACGCCCAGACCGACGACGATCGGCCCCTGGTTCTTCATCCGCGCGGCCAGGCCCGGGATCACGAAGGCCAGCGGCACTCCCATCACCATGGTCACGGCGAGCAGCAGCCCCGCCGTGCCGGCCGGGACGCCCGCGTCGCGGAAGACCTGGGGCATCCAGCCCATGGCGATGTACGCGCCGGTGGCCTGAAGGCCGAAGAAGCAGGCGAGCGCCCAGGCGGTACGGCTGCGCCCGAGCCGGAGCCCGGGAACGGAGGCCGCCGCGACCACGCCGGAAGGTGACACCGCGCCGCGGTCGCGTGCCAGGCCGAGCCAGGGCAGTACGGCCACCGCCGCGAGCACGGCCCAGATACCGAGTCCCGTGCGCCAGTTGCCGCCCAGCGCCTCGGTCATGGGAACGGTCGCGGCGGCGGCGACTGCCGTGCCGAGCGCCAGTGCCATCGAGTACAGCCCGGTCATGGTGCCGACACGGTCCGGGAAGTACCGCTTGACGATCACCGGCATCAGCACATTGCTGACGGCGATGCCCATGAGCGCGAACGCGCTCGCCGCGAGGAAGACGGCCGTACCGCTCACGAACGGACGGATCAGCAGTCCCGCCGTGATGGCCACCATGCCGGCGCAGACGATGGCGCCGGGACCGTACCGCCGGGCCAGTCGCGGCGCGCTGAAGCCGAAGACCGCGAAGCAGAGCGGCGGTACGGAGGTGAGGACACCGGCGACGGTGCCGCTCATGTGCAGCCCGTCCCGTACCTCTTCGAGCAGCGCGCCGAGGCTGGTGATGGCCGGGCGGAGATTGAGTGCGGCGAGAACGAGCCCGACGACAAGAAGCCGGGTGAGCCAGACCGCCGCGGCCGGTGAGGCCGATGCGGGAGAATCGCCGGATGCCGCAGGGGATGTGGTCGGCCGGCTCAGGATCTGGGCCTGGCCCGGGATCTGGGCCTGGCCCGGGATCTGGGTCTGGATCTGGGTCTGGGTCTGCGTCTGGGTCTGGGTCTGCGTCTGGGTGTCCGTGGGTATCTGCGGTCGCGGCTCGTCAGGCATGGAGCCATCATAGAATCATGGGATGATTGACTGTCCAGCCCTACGACTAGGAGCACCATGGCGCTGACCTCTCCCCGGCGTTCCGCGCTCTCGGATCAGGTGATCGCCGAGCTGCGGAGCCAGATCACCTCGGGCGAATGGCCGGTGGGCTCCCGCATCCCGACCGAGCCCGAGCTGGTCGCGCAGCTCGGAGTGGCCCGTAACACCATCCGTGAGGCGGTCCGCGCGCTCGCGCACAACGGGCTTCTGGACATCCGGCAGGGCTCGGGCACCTATGTCGTGGCGACCAGTGAGCTGGCCGGCGTGATGCACCGGCGCTTCGCCGGCGCCGACCCGCGCGATATCGCCGAGGTGCGTTCCACACTGGAGTCCTCGGCCGCCAGGATGGCCGCCGAGCGGCGCACGGAGCGGGATCTGCGGCAGTTGGACACGCTCCTCGCCCGCCGCGAGGAGGCCTGGGCCGCGGGCGACCGGGACGAGTTCGTCGCCGCCGACGCCACCTTGCACATGGCGGTCGTCTCGGCCTCGCACAACGACGTACTGACCGCGCTCTACGCGGACCTCAACCATCTGCTGCGCGACCGGCTCCGTGACGATGTGGGACAGGAGCTGCGCCCGGAGAACCATATGGACCACGCACGGCTGGTGGCCGCGATCCGGGCGGGCGATGTGGAGACGGCGGGCACCGAGGCGGCCAGTTATACCCGTCACTGTCTGGGCGAACGCGTCTGAGCGGCGTACGGTCCGGGAGCGCCCGGACCGTACGGGAGCGTCGGGACGTTACGGGACCGCCCGGCGGTGCTCAGGAGGCCACGCGTTCGTGGGTTATCCACACCTGGCGTATCTCCATCCAGCACCGCTCGGCGAGTTCCGCGTACCGGGCCGCGGCGATCTCCACCGCCTCGCTGTCGGCGTCGATGTCCCACCAGCGCTCGCACTCGACATGCAGCCGCAACCGGTCGGTCTCCGGATACGGGTTGTGACAGGAGGCGGTGGCGCGGGAGCCCTCGATCTTCGTACGACAGGTGGCTCCGAAGCGGTCGGGACGGGCGGGTTCCATGCCGCCGCCGCTCGCAGGGACGGACAGATCGGCGACGGGTACGGGTATGTCCCGCAGCGCCGAGGAGACGGCGAAACCGGTCGCGATCAGCAGGGCCGTGGTGAGAGCGGTGGCCGTACGGCGGTGCGACGGACGCATGCCTACACCTCCTCCCCCATGCGCGGCAACCGGAATGCCCCGATGCGCTCAGTGTGGGGCCACTTGTCCCTCTTTTCGAATCGAAGGGACACAGTCCGTCACTCCGCCGGATCACTGGGCCCGCACGCCCTGACATCGCCCAGACACACGGAAGCCGCGCCCC
>NZ_FMDK01000877.1 GCF_900091995.1 Streptomyces sp. MnatMP-M17 | reverse complement strand
ACGCACCGGATGTGTGAGACAGCCGTCCGCCGTCAGCGAGCACGGCCGCGGCGCGGCCGGTCTTGGCGACGGAGCCTCGAACATACCCATCAGCACCGGATCCAGCCGGGTGACGGCCTTCGGCTCCGGTGCCGTCCGCCGCTCCGGCGTACGGAGCAGTTCCAGATACGCCGCCTCGCTCTCGGGCGCCGGATCTATCCCCAGCTCCTCCGCCAGAACCTCCCTGAGCTGCTGATAGGTGCGCAGCGCCTCGGCCCGGTTGCCCGCCGTACGGTGCGCGGCCATCCGGCACCGGTAGGCACTCTCCCGGAACGGAGCGCGGCGTACGGCTTCCTCGGCGTACCGCAGCGCGTGATGCTCGTCGCCGAGCGCGGACGAGGCCAGACTCGCGGTCTCCAGCGCGGACAGACGCAGCTCGTCGAGCCGCTCCCGCACGCTGTTGACCCACTCGCCCTCGTGGGCGGGGAGGAATGACCCGCGTAGATTTGACACAGCGGCGGACGCGAGCTGCTGCGCGACGGCGTAGGAGCCCGCCGTGTACGCCTCGGCCGCCTCGCTCAGCGCCGCCTCGGCACACTCGACGTCCACCGCCGCGTCGTCGGGCAGCCGCAGCAGATAGCGGCCTCCCTGGGCGACGAGCGGAGTGACACCGGGCTGCTGCCGGGGAAACGTGACGAAGGTACGGACCCGGCTGACGACACTGCGCAGGGCCGAGGCCCAGGTGTCGGGCAGGCCGTCGGGCCAGACGGTGTCCGCCAGTTGGTCACGGCTGGTACCGCCGGACCGTTCGAGAATGAGCCGGGCGAACGCGACTTGAGCCTGAGCGCTGGACAGATGCTGCGGAGGAACCCCTTCGGGTTCGATCGTGACGAGACCAGCAAGTCTGATGAGCAAGCTGTACTCCCCGGTGCGGTCGGCTGTCTGCCGGTTCCACCGGCGGCGGTTGCCGCCGGCGACATGATCGGAATCTCGCCAGGGGGCCCGTCCACGATGGTCCTTGTGAAGGAGATCGGGACAAGAGGTGCATGCCCCCTGCACAAGATTTGGACGATACCAATCGGCCTTCTCTACGTGTCAACCATGGCCGGGGAACATTCCCCGGGAATTGGTCGGAGAGCAGGATTCCGCTTCCTGGGCCATGTCGCGTTCTTCTTGCGTTGTCGGATTTCCCCATTTCACAGTCGTGTTGCGCGCGGCTTGCGCGGCTGTCGTTGAATTGCGACGCACTTTGAGTCCAAGGTTGAGCGGACTCCGGTAATTGTCCGAAACGTGGATGAGGAGACGCACGTGAACACATCCGGAGGATGGGAACGTCTCGCGCCGAAACTGGACGCGACGCGTCGTCGTGTGCAGTCCCTCGAGTGGGAGCCCGCCCGCCGCAACAGCTTCGTGACGTACACGGTCGAGCGTGACTCCGCGTACGCCGACCTCGACGGCGAACGCCTCCTGATGATGTCGGGCTACAGCTATCTGGGCCTGGCGGGCGACGAGCGCGTGGTGGCGGCGGCCAAGGCCGCGGTCGATCTGTACGGCACCGGCAACCACGGCGTGCGGGCGCTCGCGGGCTCGATCCCGCTGCACGAGGAACTGGAGGCGGAGGTCGCCCGGTTCGCCGGCCGCCAGGAGGCGATGGTCTTCGGTTCCGGCTACGCCGCCAACGTCGGTACGGTCGGCGGTCTGGTCGGCGGCGGTGACACCGTCTTCATCGACAAGTACGACCACGCGAGCATCGTCGACGGCTGCCGGCTCAGCGGTGCCACCGTCACCCGCTTCCGGCACAACGATGTCGACCACCTCGACCGGCGGCTGGCCGCCGCGAGCCCCGACGGGATCAGGCT
>NZ_FMDK01000880.1 GCF_900091995.1 Streptomyces sp. MnatMP-M17 | reverse complement strand
CGTCCGCAGCGTTCGCGTCCGCCGGGCCCACCTCAGGGCCCGCCGCGTCCGTCCCCGTCCCCGCGTCCGCGCCCGTCATGCCCGCACTCGCCTCGGGCCCGGGCCCCGCCGCGTCACTTCCGCCCGCCGCCGCCGTGGATTCCGTCGTATCCGGCACGTCTCGTACATCCCGTTCGTCGTCGTTACGGATCGTCGGCTCCCCAGAGGTGTCCCGCATCACCCGACCAGCGTACGGGCGATCCGCCGGGCCTCCGCTCCGTACCCGGCCGTCACACACCAGGCTCGGCGGCTATTCGTCCGTTCCTGATGGCCGCCAGCAGGTCGGCGTGGTCCGCCTCCGTACGGTCCGCGTACGCCACGGCGAAGGCCGCCACCGCCGCGTCCAGCTCCTCGTTCTTGCCGCAGTAGGCGGCGATCAGCCGCGGGTCCACGCTGTGCGCATGGGCCCTGGCCAGCAGCGCGCCGGTCATCCGGCCGTAGTCGTCCATCTGGTCGGCCGGCAGCGCCGCCGGATCGACGCTTCCCTTGCGGTTTCTGAACTGCCGTACCTGGAAAGGCCTGTCCCGTACGGTCGTCCAGCCCAGCAGATTGTCGCTCACCACCTGCATCCGCTTCTGTCCGAGCACCACCCGGCGCCCTTCGTGCACCACCTCCGGCGCCTCGAAGCCGACGACCGCCAGATGCGGCAGCAGGGCGGAGGGCCGTGCCTCCTTCACCTGGAGCACGAGCGGCTCGCCGCGGTGGTCGAGCAGCAGCACCACATACGAATGTGTCCCGACGCTGCCGGTGCCGACCACCCGGAACGCCACATCGTGGATCGCGTACCGCGCGAGCAGCGGCAGCCGGTCCTCCGGCAGCGTGCCGAGATACTCCTCCAACGACGCGGCCACCGCGGAGGCCTCCTCGTCCGACACCCGCCGCAGCACGGGCGGCGCGTCGACGAACCTCCGCGGCGAGCCGGCGCCGACGGTCCCGCTCTCGTCGGGCACCGCCTCGGTCGACCTGGCCGCGAACCGCGCGCTCGTGTTGTTGCGCGCTTTCTGCGAGACACGCTCCAGCGTGCCGGCCAGATCGCGCGCGTCCGCGTGCGAGACGAGTTCCTCGTCGGCGATCGCGTTCCACGCGTCGAGCGCCGGGAGCTTCGCCAGCAGCCGCATCGTGCGCCGGTAGGCACCGACGGTGTCGTACGCCGCGCTGCGGCAGGTGTCCTCGTCCGCGCCCGCCGCACGGCCGGCCAGCACCAGTGAGGTGGCGAGCCGCTTGACGTCCCACTCCCAGGGACCGAAGACGGTCTCGTCGAAGTCGTTGAGATCTATGACGAGCCGGCCGCGCGCGTCGCCGTACAGACCGAAGTTGGCCGCGTGCGCGTCACCGCAGATCTGCGCGCCGACGCCGGTGACCGGTGTGCCCACCAGATCCTGGGCCATCAGTCCGGCGGCACCGCGCAGAAAGGCGAAGGGCGTGGCGGCCATCCGGCCGACCCGGAGCGGCGCCAGCTCGGGCACCCGGCCGCGGCTCGACTCTTCGACGGCACGGACCGCGTCGGGCCGCGCCGCCGCGAACACGACGGAGTCGTGCGAGGACCGCGGCACCCGGGCCCGCACCGACTTGCCCAGCTCCTTGGGCGTCCGCGGTTCGTCGGCCCTCTCGCCGTCCGCCATGGCCGTACGCGTCGCGAAGCCCGGCACCGCCGGAATGCGCCCGCTTCCAGAAGCCCCCACCGGCTCGACACCGCCCACATCGACCATGGCGTGCCGCCTCCCCCGTACTCATGTGAGATCAAACGCACATGACGGTACCGCCGTACCCAAAAGACCAGGAAGCCGGACCGCGCCCTGACACCGGACAGGACCTAACAGCCGCCCCCGATGTCCCCGGGCTGCTCCCGCAGATTGGACTCGGCCCACAGCCGCAGCTCCTTCAGCGCCGGCTCCATCGCCGCGCCCGCGTCCGTCAGCCGGTACGCGACCCGCAGCGGCGGCCCTTCGTCCACCTCACGTACGACCAGTCCCGCCGCGCCCAGCTCCGTCAGCCGGTCCGAGAGCATCCGCTCGCTGATGCCCGGGATCGCCCGCCGCAGCTCCGCGAAGTAGATCGCGCGCTGCATGAGCACGGAGATGATCGGGCCCGACCACCGCTTGCCGAGGAGTTCGAAGACACGCGTGATGCTCACGTCGACCTTCTTGCACTCATCCGCGCCGTGGTCCGCCATACGCACAGAGTACTGGTTTTCCGAGACGGGATGAAAAAAAGTAAGCGACTATGTTATCCATAGGTGCGAACGGAACTTCCGTCGCTACTCATTCGTATGGCACGCCACCCCTCATGGAGAACGTCATGGCCACGCTTCTGCACATCGACTCCGCCGTCTTCCCGGAAGGCTCCGCTTCGCGCGATCTCACGGCCACCTTCGTCAAGTCCTGGCTGGAGCAGCACCCGGAGGGCAAGGTCATCTACCGCGATCTGGCCGCCACTCCGCTGCCGCACCTGGACATAGCCGCCGTGTCCGCGGGCGCGGAGGACACGCTGCGCGCCGAGCTCGCCGCCGAACTGGCGGAGGCGGACGCCGTCCTCATCGGCGCGCCGATGTACAACTTCACGATCCCGTCCACGCTGAAGGCCTGGCTGGACCAGGTGATCATCGTCGGCCACAACGCGGGCCCCGACAGCACGGTGGCCGACACGCCGTTCACGATCGTCGCCAGCCGCGGCGGCTCGTACGCTCCCGGCACCCCGCGCGAGGACTTCGAGTTCGTCCAGAACTATCTGGAGAAGGTGCTGACCGGAATGTTCGGCGCCACCGAGATCGACTTCATCGTCCCGGAGCTGACCCTCGCGCCCTCCAAGCCGGAGATGGCCGAACTGGTCCCGCTCGCCGAGGCGTCCCGCGCCAAGGCCACCGAGGAGGCCACCCAGAAGGCCAAGGCACTCGCCGCCCGCCACGCCGCCTGAGCCCGGCCCGTACGGGCCGGACAACGAAGAACCCCCGCTCCGGAGAGATCCGGAGCGGGGGTTCTGTGGTGCGCGAGGGGGGAGTTGAACCCCCACGCCCTTTCGGGCACTGGAACCTGAATCCAGCGCGTCTGCCTATTCCGCCACCCGCGCATTGGGTGTGCCGTCCGGTGCCTCACCTGCTGGTGTGCGCTCCTGGCGACATCGAGAAGATTAGCACGGTGGAGAGGGTGGCTTCACATCCGTTTGTTGGCGGAATCGCGGCCCTGGAACAAGGAACGAACAGCGGTCGGCCCCCACTCCTCCTGAGAGCACCCGGGGTGCGGGACACTGTCATGAGGCCGCCTCTACGATCCGTGTGAGAGGTGACACTCATCGACGGGGCAGACAAGGGGAACCAGCCGATTTCCCGACGCGTGGATACGATCAGTAAGCAGTACCAGGACGGCAACGACGGAGGAGGTGCCCCATGGGAGTCATGAAGCGTTTCGAACAGCGTCTCGAAGGTTTGGTCAACGGCACCTTCGCGAAGGTGTTCAAGTCCGAGGTCCAGCCCGTCGAGATCGCGGGTGCCCTCCAGCGCGAGTGCGACAACAACGCGACGATCTGGAACCGTGAACGGACGGTCGTCCCCAATGACTTCATCGTGGAGCTGAGCGCGCCCGACTACGAGCGCCTCAGTCCCTACTCGGGACAGCTCGGTGACGAACTGTCCGGGCTGGTCCGCGACTACGCGAAGCAGCAGCGCTACACCTTCATGGGCCCGATCAAGGTCCATCTGGAGAAGGCCGAGGATCTCGACACCGGTCTGTACCGGGTGCGCAGCCGTACGCTGGCGTCGAGTACGTCACAGTCGCAGCCGCCCGGCGGCGCGCCGGGCGGACCGGGACCGGGCCCGCTCGGCGGACCTGTCGGTTACGCCGGCTCCGCCGCGCCCGCC
>NZ_FMDK01001107.1 GCF_900091995.1 Streptomyces sp. MnatMP-M17 | reverse complement strand
CCAGCACACCCGCCGTATGGACCACGGCGGTCAGCGGATGCTCGGCCGGCACCGACGCCAACAGTCCGGCCACCGCGGACCGGTCGGCGATATCACAGGCCGCCACGGTCACCTCGGCACCGTACGAGGCGAGTTCGGCGACCAGTTCGGCAGCGCCGGGCGCCTCAGCACCTCGCCGGCTCGCCAACAGCAGGCGCCGGACTCGCCGTTCGGTGACCAGATGCCGCGCGAACACGCCGCCCAGACCACCCGTACCGCCCGTGATGAGCACTGTACCGTCGGCGTCCCAGACCGGGCCCGTCCCGCCGTCGACCTCGGCATCGGTGGGGATGGTCGTACGGACAAGGCGTCCAGCGGAGATCTCACCGTCGTGGATCAGCAGGGCGGGCTCGTCCATACCCAGAGCGTGCGGCAGCGCGGTGAGCGACGAGATGTCGGAGTCGAGATCCAGCAGCCCGAAGGAGCCCGGGTTCTCCGTCTGCGCGGAGCGTACGAGGCCCCAGACCGAGGCCGCCGCCACATCGACGGCACGGTCCTCACCACCGCCTTCGACGGTGCCTCCGACTGCGCCCCGTGTGACGAACACCAGCCGGGAGCCGGCGAACCGCTCCTCGGCCAGCCACTCCTGCACCAGGGCCAGCGCGCTCGCCGTCAACACGTGGGCGGACTGCACGACTTGGCCGTCGGAATCACCGGCAATGCTCACCAGGACGGTGTCCGGCATCGGTCCCTCCCCCGCCGCCAGCGACGCGAGATCGGCATGTGCCCCGACCAGGAGGCCCGGTCCCGCCAGCGGTTCGGCGAGGTTCAGTACGTCGGCTCCGAGGACGGCAACCGACGGCAGAACGTCCGGGCCGACGGCTACGGGAGACCAAGCAAGCTGGAACAGTGCGTTCGTGGCAACGGCCCCGACGTCACTGAGCCCGTCGCTCGACACGGCCCGTACGAGAAGCGAGTCGACGGAGGCTACCGGCGCACCGGAGGTGTCCGAGACAGCGATCGACACAGCGTCCTTGCCACCGACCGGGGCGATCCGTACGCGCAACACCGAAGCACCGGTCGCGAACAGCGAGACGCCCTCCCACGAGAACGGCAGACCCCCGCCGCCTTGCGCGCTGTCGCCCGCCAGGAGCGACGCGTGCAGGGCGGAGTCGAGGAGAGCCGGGTGCAGACCGTACGCTCCCGCCTCGGTGCCCTCGGGCAGACTCACCTCGGCGTAGATCTCACCGTCACGGCGCCAGGCCGCCCGTAGACCTTGGAACACCCGACCGTACACAAAGCCGATCTCTGCCAACCGCTCGTAGCAGCCGTCGAGTTCCAATGCCTCGGCGCCGCTCGGCGGCCACACCGTGGCGTCGAAGCCGGTGGGCGGCTCCTGGGTGCCGACGGCCAGTGTGCCCATCGCATGCTGCATCCACGGCACGTCCGCGGCGCCCTCGCGCCGGGAGTGGACCGTGACCGTACGCCGGCCGTTGTCGTCGGCGGCACCGACCCGTACTTGCGTCTGAACCGCGCCGCGCGCCGGCAGCGTGAGCGGCGCCGCGAGCGTCAGTTCCTCAACCCGGTCGCAGCCGACCTCGTCGCCCGCCCGGAACGCCAGCTCCAGCAGAGCGGTTCCCGGCAGCAAGACCCGGCCCATCACCACATGATCGGCGAGCCAAGGATGTGTTCCGACCGACAGACGGCCGGTGAAGAGCATTCCTTCGCCCTCGGCCAGTTCAACCGCGGCGCCCAGCAAGGGATGCCCGGCCGAGCCGAGGCCCGCGGCCCGTACATCACGCGCGCCGGCCGACGAGACGGTCGGCCAGAACCACTGGTGCTGGAAGGCGTACGTGGGCAACTCCACCCGCCGCGCACCGCTTCCGGCGAAGAAC
>NZ_FMDK01001152.1 GCF_900091995.1 Streptomyces sp. MnatMP-M17 | reverse complement strand
CGGAGGGACGGCCAGTGCCCCCGGTCGGCACAGGAGCAACGGCTGCGGCAGGAGTGGCAGCCGAGACCGGAGCAGCGGCCGGGACAGGAGCAGCGGCCGGTCACTCCGTCGGCCGCCGTCGGCAGATCCGACGAGAGCAGACCCGAGGCGGGCAGGCACGAGCCGGACGGACGTGCGTCGGACAGATCCGATGTGCGCGGAACCACGGGAGGACCGGTGGCCGAACGGCGACAGGTCAGCGTGGTGCTGGTGCGCACCGGCTTCACCGGCGAGGCCGCCGCGCTCGGCGCCGACCGGATCGCCCTGTCGCTGCACGACGCGGTCAGCGCGTTCTCGGAGGGCGTCGAGGAGTTCGGCGGTACGGTCGTCGGCTCGCTCGGCTATGTGTCCGTCGCCCTGTTCGGGCTGCGGGAGGACCGGCCGACGGCGTCGCTGGACGCGGTGGCGGCGGCCCTCGCCGTACGCGACCGGCTCAACCGGATGCCCGGACCCACATTCCACGCCGTCGTGATCGCGGGCTCCGCGCTCGTCCGGCACGATCCGCACGACCCGGCCGCGCCCGTCACGGTGGTCGGCCGGCTGCTCGACGACGCCCAGACCTTGCTGACCGCCGTACCGCCCGGCGAGGTCTACGTCAGCGGTGACGCGGCACGCGTCACCGAGGTACGGGTGCGGCACCGCCCGGTGGTGCATCTGGAGGCGGACACCCAGGTGCCACGGCAGCGCACACGGGCCGAGAGCTACGACATACCGCCCGGCGCGCAGGAGGAGTCGGCCGACCGCGAGCACGAACTCGCCATCGTCTCCAATCTGCTGGACCGCTCCCGCAGCCGTGAGGCACCGCATCTGGTGACGATCCTCGGCGAACAGGGCGTCGGCAAGACCTGGTTCCTGGAGGAGTTCGAACGCCGGGTCTCGCTGCGGTCCGCACAGGTGCGCGTCGTCCGGGTGGACGCGGCGGAAAGCGCCGACAACGGGCCCCGGCTGGCCCGTGACATCCTCGCCGCCTGCTGCGGACTGCCGCCCGGCGCGGGCGCGGACAGCCGCTTCGCCGAAGCCGTACGCAGACTGGCCGGGCACGGGCCGGCCGCCGAACGTCTGCTGCACAGCCTGCTTCCGCTGATGGGCCCGGCCGCGAAGGGCGCGAGCCATGAGGAAGTCCACGAGAGCTGGACCGAGTTGGTGAGACTCTCGGCGCACGAGCGGCCTCTGGTCCTCTGCTTCGACGACATTCACCGGTCCGAGGACTCGGTGCTCGACTGCATCGAGAGACTGGTCGCCACGGCCCGGCCCGCACCGCTGTTCGTGGTCGCCTCCGCCCGGCCGGAGCTGCTGGAACGCCGGCCCTTCTGGGGCAGCGGGCAGCGCCACACCGGCACTCTGACACTCGACCGGCTGCCGGAACGGCGCGGAGACCTGCTCGCGCGCTTCGTCGGCAGACAGGGAGCGCCCGAAGGGACGGTGTACGCGGCCGGTTCCGGGCGTCCGCCGGTGCGCCGGGGCCGGGCACTGACCGGTCATGAACCGTTCGTGGCCCGGCACGCGGAGCGATGACCGCCGAATGGAGCGGCTGAGCACGGGACTTGCTTCCCTGAAAGCATGGATGACACCAACCTCCCGCCGTCCCTCGCCCACCGGCCCGTGAGAAGCGCGGATCTGGCCCTGGCCTCGCTCGTGGGAAGGGAGTTCGTCGAAGCGCTCGACGCGGGGCTGCGCAGGGCGCGAGCCGCCGACCGGCG
>NZ_FMDK01000881.1 GCF_900091995.1 Streptomyces sp. MnatMP-M17 | reverse complement strand
CCCGTCCGGCGTCGGCCACGGCGCCCGGCAGCCGGCCCACGCCGCCCTCGATGCCCGCGAAGACCGCGCCGGCCTCGCCTGCCGACCGCTGCGCCACGGCAGCTTCCGCCTGGAGGGCGCGGACGCTCTCCAGCAGCGAGTGTTGGCTCTTGAGCGCCTCGAAGAGCTGCGGGACGGCCGACTTCATGGAGATGCGGTACGCGTCGCCCGCGTAGACGCCGCCGAGCAACGGCTCCACCAGCCGGTCGACGACCTCCCTGCCGAGCCGCTCGGCGACATACGCGCCGACCGATACGTCGTCACCGATCTCCGAGGGCGGCAGTTCGGGCTCGCGGGCGATCCGGGCCAGGCCCTCCTCGGAGAGCAGACCGGCGAGCGCGGCGGGATCGCCCGGCACGCCCATCACATGGCCCTTGGGCATCGGCCGCAGCTCGCCACGGGTCCAGACCGAGGCGGTGGCGGTGGCGGGCGGCTGGAGCAGTCCGCCGAGCCCGACGGCGCGGGCCAGCTCGACGGCCTCCGGGCGGCGCGCGAGCATCGACTCGGCTCCGAGGTCGACGTGCGCGCCCTCGATCTCACCGGCGTACAGCTTGCCGCCGAGCCGGCCGGTGGCCTCCAGCAGCGTCACGTCGATCCCGGCGCCCAGCAGCCGGTGGGCCGCCGCCAGACCGGCGATACCACCTCCGATGACAACGACATGACCGGTGTGTGTGTCCACGTGCTGCGCGCTCGGCTCCATGGCTCCACTCTCTCAAACCCGTAACGAGTCCCGACCGTGACCGCTTCGGAACCGGAAACGGGCAACCCGCCCACAGGGCCCGAACGTCGAACCGGCGTCATCTGATTTTCACCTTGGGGGGCCGGTATGCGCAGGACACCCGCGTTCGCGGCGGCACTACTCACCATCTCGCTCGCACTCGCCGGATGCGGTGCGAACGACTCCACGAGTCAGACTTCGGCCTCGGACGCGAAGGCCGTTCCCGCACAGGGCGGCAAGCAGGAAGGCGCCGGAGCGGCCGACCGGGCGGCACAGGCGCCGGGCAGCGAAGGCGTGAAAGCGAGCGCACCGCCCTCGCGGGCAGGCACGCATGTGATCCGTACCGCCGAACTGACCGTACGCGTCAAGGACACCCAGAAGGCGCTGTCCACGGCGCGGGACGCCGCCGTGAACGCCGGAGGCCTGGTCGAGAACGAGTCCACCGAACGGGACGAGGACTCCTATGTGATGTCGCGCATCGTGCTGCGGGTGCCGCAGGACGAGTACGACTCGGTCCTGGCCGAACTGACCGGCACCGGCACGCTGTTGGCCCGTAAGGCGAACGCCAAGGACGTCACCGACCAGGTGGTCGACGTGGACAGCAGGATCGCCTCGCAGCGGGTGAGCGTGGCACGGATACGGGAGTTGATGGACCGGGCCACCAAGCTCGGCGATGTGGTCGCGCTGGAGGGCGAGCTGAGCAGCCGTCAGGCCGCGCTGGAGTCACTGCTCGCCCAGCAGGCCTCGCTCAAGGACCGCACCACGCTGGCCACGATCACTCTGGAGCTCTCCGAGGCGCCGGTCGTGAAGCCGGAGAAGAAGGAGGAGGACCCGGGCTTCCTGGACGCGCTGGGCGGCGGCTGGGACGCGTTCACGGCGACACTGCGCTGGATCGCGGTCGTGATCGGCGCGGTGGCGCCGTTCGCCGTGGCGCTCGCCGTGCTCTACGCGCTGTGGCGGCTGGCGCGCCGGCTGCTGCCCGTGACCGGGGCACACCAGGGACGTCCCACGACGGTCCCGGCCGCTCCTGAAGGAAAGGGTTCCACCGCTCCCGCCGGGCCGGCCCCGGGGGCCGCACCGGAGGACTGATCCGGGCTGCGCCCGCGTAGCGTTTCCCATGGATACGCAACGAAGGGACGCGCAATGGCGGCGGAACGCATGGTGGTCATCGGCGGCGATGCGGCGGGCATGTCCGCCGCATCGCAGGCCCGCAGGATGAAGGGCCCGGAGGCACTGGAGATCGTCGCCTTCGAACGCGGCCACTTCACCTCGTTCTCGGCGTGCGGCATCCCGTACTGGGTGAGCGGCGACGTGACCGACCGCGACGATCTGATCGCCCGTACTCCGCAGGAGCACCGCGAGCGCGCCATCGACCTCCGTACACGTACGGAGGTCATGGAGATCGATGTGGCCGGGCAGCGGGTTCTGGCGCGGGATCTCAGCGACGGCAGCGAGAGCTGGACCGGTTTCGACAAGCTGGTCATCGCGACCGGCGCGCGCCCTGTGCGCCCGGCGCTGCCCGCGATCGACGCGCCGGGCGTGCACGGCGTACAGACACTGGACGACGGCCAGGCGCTGCTGGACACGCTGGCCGGCACGCGCGGCCGGCACGCGGTCGTCGTGGGCGCGGGCTATATCGGTGTGGAGATGGCCGAGGCGCTGCTGAAGCGCGGTTACGAGGTCACGGTCGTCCACCAGGACGAGCAGCCGATGGCCACGCTCGATCCGGACATGGGCCGGCTGGTCCATGAGGCGATGGACGGGATGGGCATCACCACGGTGGGAGGCGCGCCGGTCACCAAGGTCCTCACCGGCGAGGACGGCCGGGTGCGGGCCGTGGCCACCGAGGACGCCGAGTATCCGGCCGATGTGGTCGTGCTCGGGATCGGTGTCGTACCGGAGACCTCGCTCGCCCGCGCCGCCGGGCTGCCGCTCGGGCCGCACGGCGGACTGCTCACCGATCAGTCGATGCGGGTGCGCGGCCACGAGAACATCTGGGCGGGCGGCGACTGTGTGGAGGTCCTCGATCTGGTCTCCGGCACCACCCGCCATCTCGCCCTGGGCACCCACGCGAACAAGCACGGCCAGATCATCGGCGCGAACGCGGGCGGCGGCTACGCCACCTTTCCCGGCGTGGTCGGTACGGCCGTCAGCAAGGTCTGCGATCTGGAGATCGCCCGTACGGGACTGCGCGAGAAGGACGCCCGCCGCGCGGGCCTCCAGTTCGTCACCGCGACCATCGAGTCCACCAACACCGCCGGTTACTATCCGGGCGCGGCCCTGATGACAGTGAAGATGCTCGCGGAGCGCCGTACGGGCCGGCTGCTGGGCGTTCAGATCGTGGGCCGCGAGGGCTCGGGCAAGCGCGTGGACATCGCGGCGGTCGCGCTGACGGCCGGGATGACCGTGGAGCGGATGACGACCCTGGACCTCGGCTACGCGCCGCCGTTCTCACCGGTCTGGGATCCGGTGCTGGTCGCCGCGCGCAAGGCGACGACGGCGGTACGGGCGGCGGGAATGTAGCCGGGGACGAGAGGCCCCGGTCCCTGCGCGCTCAGCGGGCGGTCCTGGTGTGGACGTACTCCACCAGCCTGGTCAGGGCATCCGGGTCCATGCTCGGCAGCACACCATGGCCCAGATTGAAGACATGGCCCTCCAGCCCGGCCGCCGCGTCGAGCACCTCGTCGGCCTTCTCCTCCACCACGGCGGTCGGCGCGAAGAGGACGGCCGGATCGAGATTGCCCTGGAGCGCCTTGCCCGGGCCGACGCGGCGGG
>NZ_FMDK01000883.1 GCF_900091995.1 Streptomyces sp. MnatMP-M17 | reverse complement strand
CGGAACCCACCACAGGGTTCCGGCCGCGGGCGTGCGACGCGCCTGTCGGCGGTTCACTCCGGCGTGAACTCGTAGCGCAGCTCGTACAGATGGCCCGCCTTGGCCATGACCGTGGCCTCGACGGGCCGTCGGCCGTCCCCGTACACCACACGCAGCGTCCGCAGTACCGGCAGATCGCCGGGCAGGCGGAGCGCTTCGTACTGTTCCTGAGTGGGCACACGCGCGGAGACGCGGTCGACGCTGCGCCGGGGCGGGTGACCGAGTTCGGCCAGCAGCGTCGGGGTCCCTCCCTTGATACGGCGGCGTTCCATCAGCGCGGTGCCTCGGGCGATGTCCAGTGGGTAATAGGAATGGACCAGTTCGACGGGCTCGTCGTCGAGCATCAGTACCTGATGCCGGAGCAGAGCCGTACCACCCTCGGGCAGAGCCAGCGCGGCGGCGACGTCCGCCGGGGGCTCCGCCTCGGCCACGGAGAGGAGTCTGCTCCGGGCCTCCCCACCGTGCTTCGCGGTCTCGGTGAGCCGGCGGTAGGGCTCACCGTTGGCAGCGGGAGCCATGTACGAGGCGGGCCGTACGGTGCGCTGCCGGTGTTCCCGTACGGTTACGGCGGCACCCGCGCGGCCCACGACCAGCCTCTCGTCCTTGAGGAGTTGGAGCGCCTTCTGCACGGTGGCGTTCGAGGCGTCGAACCGGTCCTTGAGCTGTGCGGTGGACGGCAGACGGGCACCGGGCGCGAGGTCGCCGGTCATGATCTCGTCGCGCAGGTCGGCGGCGATCCGTTCGTGGAGGGAACGGCGGTCGTACGCGTCGTGTTCGGTCCTGGGCACGGTCATCCGATCCGCATCTCGTAGCGCAGCCGCTGACGGTGGGCCGGCATGGTCATCATGTCGACCTGGATGGACCGGCCGTCGGTGTCGAGGGTGACCCGCGAGAGACGGAGAACCGGTTCGTCCGGGCCGGTGTGCAGGGCTTCTTGTTCCTCCGGCGTGGGCATCAAAACCGTATGGCTGGCCTTCAAGACCGGATCCGCTCCCGTGTGATTGGACGTCCGGCCATGAGTGCGGTCATGACTGCGGTCCCGGTCGGGAAGTGGACCGGGACCGTGTGGGGCAGGGGTGTGGTCAGCCGTTGGCCAGGGCTTGGACTCGGTCCAGGGCGCCGTTGAATCTGTTGTGGTCGCCGACGATGGGGCCCTTGTTGGTGTACTGCCAGATCGTGTGGAAGCCCCAGCCCGCGGGCAGTTCGCCCACCGTCGTGCTGTAGCGGGGGAGCCAGAGCGGATTCGTGGCGCCGAAGCCCGGATAGTTGCCGGTGCAGGTCTTCCACCAGCTCGTGGCCGTGTAGATCACGGCGTCGCGGCCGGTGCGGGAGCGGTAGGTGTCCAGGAAGTCGCCGATCCAGTCGACCATCTGGTCCCGCGTCTTGCCGTAGCAGGCCGCGCCGTACGGATTCCACTCGATGTCCAGCACGCCCGGCAGCGTCCTGCCGTCGCGCGACCAGCCGCCGCCGTTGTCGACGAAGTAGTCCGCCTGGTGCGCGCCGCTGGAGCCGTCGGGCGCGGCGAAGTGGTACGCGCCACGGATCAACCCCGCGTTGTACGCGCCGTTGTACTGCTGCGTGAAGTGCGGGTTCTTGTAGGAGCTCCCCTCGGTCGCCTTGGTGTAGGCCCATTCCACCCCGCTGCTCCACAGGGCCGACCAGTTGACGTTCGCCTGGTGCCCGGAGACATCCACGCCCTCGGTCTGCGGGGCGCGGTCCGTACGGGGCAGTGCGCCCTGGCCGTCGTGTTCGATGATGCCCATGCCCATATGGGCCGAGCCTCGTACTGGTGTCTCCGTCGACGTCTCCGTCGACGTCTCCGTCGACGTCTCGGCCGGCGGATCCGCCGGGATGTCGGCCGCGCTCGCCCCGCCCGGCCGGGCGAGGAGGAGCGCGGGAGTGGTGAGGAGCGCGGCGACCGCGGCGATGAGCGCGCGGCCGGTCGTTCCGGATCTGTGCACGGGCATTTCGTGCCTCCGAAGACCTCGTGGGGGGGAGCAGAGTGGGGGAGCGTATGAATCGGACGACATGGGGTGGAGATGGACATGTCACTCATAACGCTACGCATGTAGACCAGTTGACGGAAGCACGCCACGCGGCTGCCCCCGGAATAAACCTGCGAAATACTGACCGGGCCGCGGCAACAGCCGTCGGCGAAAGAAACTTTCAGGGGCGGAAAAGCGCGCGATGGGTGCTGACGTGCACGGGAGTGGTACGGGAAATGAGCCGGAGCACGGCCGGTGGAGTGGTGTGGACCAGGAATTCCTGGCCCTGGAAAGGGAATTGGCCGTCTTTCTGCGCCGAGCCCGCGCCAATTCCGGCGAGGTGGCGCGCGAGGTCCATCCCGAGCTGGAGCCCGGGGCGTATGGCCTGCTCGTACGGCTGGAGGAGGCCGGCAGTCAGCGGGCCACGGAACTGGCCGCGTATTTCGGCGTCGGCAAGGCCACGATGAGCCGTCAGCTCCGCGCGCTGGAGACGCTCGGCCTGGTCACGCGCGAGCCCGATCCGGCCGACGGACGCGCCTGGCTGATCCGGATCACCGACGAGGGCACGTCCCGTTTTCGACGGGTCAGGAACGCCCGCCGCGAGCTGTACGTACAGAAGCTGGCGGACTGGGACCGCGCGGAGATCGCCGAACTGGCCCGGCTGCTCCACCACCTCAACGAGCGCGCGGAGAGCTGAGACGGCGGGGAGAGCCGGCGGGTGCGGGGCCGGGACCGCGGGTCACGAGGGTGGTCCCCCTCGTGGATCCGGCCGCCCTGGCCGACCCCGCCCCGGCCGCCCCCAGGCCTGCCCCCGACCGCCCCGCTGCCCCGGCTCGCCCCGCCCCCGCCGTCACAGCTCCACGTACGTCACCGTCGCGTCGTCGCTCGTCTTGCCTCTGCGGAACGTCACTCCGTCCGGGTCCGCCCACTCCGCCGCCCTGACCCGGTCGATCAGCTCCTGCGGGCCGTTCTTCCGTACCAGCGCCAGACAGTCCGCCCAGCCGCCCTCCCGGAACACCTCCACCCAGCGGGCCGCGCCGTCCGTCAGCGCGAGCAGGGACCGTACCCGCGCCGTCGGCGTACGGCCCGTCACCGCCTTCGCCGCGACCGCCGGGTCGGCCGCCGCCGTGAAGAAGCCGCCCTCCGCGTTGCGCAGCGCGTCCGTCGAGGCGACCGAGCGCAGCACCTCGCGCGGGACGCGGTCGAGACGGTCGTCCAGCACCGCCCGTACACCGCCGTCCGGCGACTCCAGCAACAGCGTCGAGTCGGAAAGGACCAGATGTTCGACCTCGTCCGGGCCCCAACGTGCCAGTACGACGGTGGCCTGAGGGGTGCGTACGTGAGAAAGGTCACATGTTTCGCGATGCGCGTCCGCCGTACGCGCGATCGATACGCCGAGGACCTCTGCCAGCGTCATATCCCGGCGGGAACCGGACAGTTCGGCGAGCGCTCCGCCGAGCCGGGAGGTGAACCACGACACACCATGCACACAACCGTCGTCCCCGGCCGGCGGTGTCACCCCGTCCAGGACGACCAGCGTTCCGCCCCGGCCGGCGGCGGGCAGAGCGACGGATGTCCAGTCCTCATTGGGCCTCGCGGCGGCCCCCGGCACGCTGGCCAGTTCGATGCGCATGATGTCCAGTCTGCACGATTCCCCCGGCGGACCGCATGACTCCTTCACGGTCTCTGCACGCACTGTCGATGGACTCGTACGGCCTGGTCAACCACTGTCATTCGGTCAGAATGAACGCCGAAGGGGACCGGGACGGGATGAGAAAGGGCGCATCGGGGAAGCTGCGGGCGCGCATCCTGCCAAAGCATGTCCAGAAGGTCCACCCGGCACGCCAGGTTCCGGCAGGGCCTCGGCTGGGAAGAGTTGTTTGCCAACTCGTTCGTGATGTTCACTCGTTCGGGTGGCGGAGCGGCCGATACGTGCCTCCCTCGCACATGCGCTGGAATGGTCGGAAGCCGTACCAGGGGTGGGGGCTCTCTCGTTGTGACCGGTCGTCACCTCTGCTTCATGGGCGGACGAGTACAAGAATGCGAGCACCGGTGCAGAAGAAGCGGCCTCGGGGTAACGGTGTCACGCGCGGCGGGGCGACCAAGGCTGAGACCGGCAAGGCCACGGTAGGCATGGCCGGGACGGACAAGCAGTCCGACAAGGGCAAGTCCGGCAAGGACACGTCCGGTAAGAGCAAAGGCCGGGCCGACAGCGCGAGCAGCACGCCCGTGCCTGCGTCTGCGTCTGTGCCCGCATCTACGAACGGTCTCGCCGCGGGCGGTACGGCCGGAGAAGGGCGCCGCGTGCGCGTACGCAGCAGGCTGGTCGCCGGTGTCGCCGTCCTCGGTATCACCGTCGTCGCGGCCGGCGCGCCCGCCGTGCTGACCGCCTCCGCCGAGCTGAACGACGCCCAGCGTCTGGTCACTCTCGCCGAGCTGAACCAGCAGGCCGTGGTCCTGGCCCACTCCCTCGCGGACGAACGCGACGAGGTCGTCGTCTTCATCGCCGCGGGCCGGGAGACGCAGCCGGACGGGACGGGCTCCGCCGACGGCACCGGCTCCAGCTCCGGCGACACAGCGGGCTCCAACGGCAGCACCGACTCCGGCTCCGGCGACACAGGCACCGGTTCCAGCTCCGGCGGCGGTGACAAGGGCAAGCACACCATCTCCGACACCCGCAGCGCCCGTGTCGACCGCCAGATCGACGAGATACGTACGGCCGCCTCGGCCTCTCCGGGTCTGCTGCACGACCTCTCCACCGTTCCCTCCATCCGCCGTACCGCCCTCACCGGCAAGGGCTCGGCCCTGGAGGCGTACCGCGCG
>NZ_FMDK01000886.1 GCF_900091995.1 Streptomyces sp. MnatMP-M17 | reverse complement strand
GCAGGGCTGCGTCGAACACACGCAGCTCGCCGCCGCCGAAAGGCCGGGGTGTGCGATGCAGGTAATAGACGAACGTGAGCAGGCGCCGTGGGGCGAACTCTGCGCTGGTGTCCTGGTGCGACCGGTAGAAGTCGCCGTCGTTGTGGACGTTGAGGCTGTAGCTGGGTTCGGTGTGCCGGCAGGAGACGCCCAGAGTGTGCTCGACCGCCCTGGTCGGTGCCGATGGGTGATCGCTCCGTGGGCTCCGGCCGGGGCGTGGACGCCGTCGCCGACCATCGCGGCTTCGTAGCCGCCCAGCAACTCCTGGAGCGTTCCGACACCCAGGTTCTCCGGGGCGGTGATCGCGGCGATGCCGTCGTAGTCGGTGTAGGACGCGCCCAGCGTCCGGCCGCCGATGGTGGCGAACACGATCCGCGCACCGCGGATGGGCTCGCCGGTCACCGCGTCGACCGCCATCGCGTGGATGTTCTCCAGTTGCATCTGGGTGACATTCAGGGTGGCCTGGCTGGTCGTGAGCCTTGTCGGCTTCAGGCTGGGGCACTCCGTCCCGCTGCACGACGCGGCCGATGGAGCGGTCGCGGACGCGGCGACACCGCTCCCCGCGCCCAGCGACGCCAGAGCCGCGGCCATCACCGCGACGGTCTTACGGCCTGCAGAACTCATGTCCACTCCCGTGGGAACTGCCCGAGCGTGATCCGTACAGGCGCGGGGAGGCCGGGACCGGCCATGGGCGCGTGCCGCACGCGACGGGTGCCGCCCACTCCGGACGACGCGACCGACCGTATCCACGCCCATCCGGCCCGACCAGCCGACAATCACGAGTTCGCGCGATCTGATGAACGGCCAGCAGGACAGTGACGAACACGGACGAACACGATCGACGCATACAAACCGATGAGCGATCGCCGAAGGCCTTGGTCCCGGTCGGCCCCGGCCGGCTGCCGGGGCCGTGACGTCGGGTGGAGTGGGGTCCGGCCGGTGGGGTGGGAGCGGTCAGGTGTCCAGGGCTTCGCGCCATTCTTGTACCGCTGTCACCGAGACCGGGTGGGTCCAGCCGCCCGGTCGCGCCGCGCCGCCGATGTGGAAGCCGTCGACTCCCGCCGCGACCAGTACGTCCACGTGGTCGAGGCGGAGGCCGCCGCCGACCAGCATGCGC
>NZ_FMDK01000887.1 GCF_900091995.1 Streptomyces sp. MnatMP-M17 | reverse complement strand
TCGGCGGCGGTTCCATACCGCTCGACGCCGACGGCCGTGATGTGACGGGCGTGCCCGCCGCCCTCGCCGTCGTCGGTCTCGCGGCGCTCGTCGCCGTCTTCGCCGTCCGCAGGGCCGGACGGCTGCTGGTCTCCGCCCTGCTGGCGCTGAGCGGCGCCGGAGCGGCCCTCGCCGCGTTCCTCGGCGCCTCGGACAGCTCGGCACTGGACGAACTGGCCGCCAGGACCACCGGTGACACCGCCGCGACGGTGGACGCGCTGAGCCACACCGCCTGGCCTTATGTGACCACGGCCGGCGGTGTGCTGATCCTGCTCGCCGGAGCGCTCGCGGTGCTGTACGGCAGCCAGTGGCCCGCGATGTCCGGGCGGTACGAACGGCCCGGCGCGACGGGCTCCGGCGCGGGCGCGGCCTCCGGGCGCGGTGCCCGGCGTACGCCCGTCGTGGACCCGGACCGTCCCGAGGACCTGTGGAAGGCGCTGGACCGCGGCGAGGACCCGACGCGCGAGGACACCGGGCGCGAGAGCTGAGCCACACCGCCCGACCCCCGGGGCCGAACGGGAATCCGATGCGGGACAATGGCCGATGAGCGTCCGGCTCACCCAGCGCAGACCCACACCGTCGGCGCGGACCCACGCGGCGCGCGACAGGGCAACAGGAACGAGGAGCAACTTATGGCGGGCAGCAGCCAGCACGGACACGGACACACCCCGGCGGCCTGGACCGGTTCCATCATCTCCTTCGTCGGCTTCTGTGTCGCCGGAGTCTTCATGGTGGCGGCGAACGCGCCCGGTTTCTGGGCCGGTATGGGTCTCATCCTGCTCGGCGGTGTCGTCGGTCTGGCGATGAAGGCCGCGGGTCTGGGCACGCCCAAGGAGTCCGAGGAGCTGGTGCGGGCCAGGCAGCTCGCCGGAAAGCCGCAGGTCCAGGCGCAGGCGCCGGTCCAGGTGGCGGGCGCGACCGTGAAGGCCGAGGCGAAGGCCGAGGCGACGAGCGAGCCCCAGACGCAGACCGCCTGACCGGGCCGGCGCTCCGCACCCCGACGCAGTCCGGCACGGCCGGGCTGCGTCCTTCCGTATGAGCGGCGACAATCACCGGGTGGACGCGATGCCGACCTCCGCACACGACCCGTCCCGGGCGCCCTCCGGCGTGCCCGCCCTCGCGCCGGGACAGGCCCCGGCCTTGTTCGTACGGCGCTCGTTCGTACGGCGCGTTCTTCCGCCGCTCGGCGTCCTCGCCGGGATCGCCTCGGCCTGGACCTATGTCGGTCTGGTCGACCCGAATGAAACAGGCCACTACCCGGTCTGCCCGCTCTACTGGCTGACCGGGCTCTACTGCCCGGCCTGCGGCGGACTGCGCAGTGCCTACGCCATCGCGCACGGCGATCCCGTCACCGCCCTCGGCGCCAATGCCCTCGCGGTCCTCGGCTACGCGGTCTTCGCCGTGGTGTGGACGGTCTGGGTGGTACGGGCCGGGAGAGGCATGCCGGTACGGATCACTCTCGGGCCTGTCTGGTGGTGGGCGCTGGGCGCGGTGATCCTGGTCTTCACAGTCATCAGAAATCTGCCCTTCGGCTCGTCGCTCGCACCATGAATGCCCAGGCAGTGGCATGCTCGGCCAACCGGATGCGGAGCCTTCGGTCACTTCCGGATAGCATCGATATGGCTGATCCTGATCTCATTACCGGACCAGTACCGGCCCAGACCGATCCAGACCCGTCCAGGAAAGGGGGCCCCTCGCGTGAGTGTGCTCGACGAGATCATCGAAGGCGTCCGCGCCGACCTCGCAGAGCGGCAGGCGCGCGTCGGCCTCGATGAGCTGAAACAGCGCGCGGCCAGGGCACCCGAGGCCAAGGACGGAGTGGCCGCGCTGCGCGGCGAATCCGTCCAGGTGATCTGCGAGGTCAAGCGCTCCAGCCCGTCCAAGGGCGCGCTGGCCGCGATCGCGGATCCGGCGGGGCTCGCCGCCGATTACGAGGCGGGCGGCGCGGCCGTCATCTCCGTACTGACCGAGCAGCGGCGCTTCGGCGGCTCGCTGGCCGATCTGGAGGCCGTACGGGCCAAGGTCGACATCCCGGTCCTGCGCAAGGACTTCATCGTCACCTCCTACCAGCTCTGGGAGGCGCGTGCGTACGGCGCCGATCTGGTGCTGCTGATCGTCTCCGCGCTCGACCAGCCGGCGCTGGTCTCGCTGATCGAGCGGGCCGAATCGATCGGGCTCACACCGCTGGTCGAGGTGCACGACGAGGAGGAGGTCGAGCGGGCCGTGGACGCGGGCGCGCGGATCATCGGTGTCAACGCGCGCGATCTGAAGACACTGGCGGTCGACCGAGGCACTTTCGAGCGCGTCGCTCCCGAGATTCCGGCCGGCATTGTGAAGATCGCCGAATCCGGAGTGCGCGGGCCGCACGATCTGATCGCGTACGCCAATGCCGGCGCCGACGCCGTACTGGTCGGTGAGTCGCTGGTGACCGGGCGTGACCCGAAGTCCGCGGTCGCCGACCTCGTCGCCGCGGGCGCCCACCCGGCGCTGCGGCACGGGAGGGACTGACTTGCTGTGAACGCCGTCGCCGTTCCCGTACCGCACACGCCGCACGCGGCGCTGGCGCGTGGCTGCCGCCCGCGCGGCTGCCGCGCGCCGG
>NZ_FMDK01000888.1 GCF_900091995.1 Streptomyces sp. MnatMP-M17 | reverse complement strand
CGGCTCGGCCGTCGTCCCGTCCAGCACGGTCCCGCCACGGGTGCGGCGGCGCTGGCGCGGAGTGCGCGTACGGACCGGGCGCTCTTCCCGTACCGCGGTGGCCGCCGACTTGCGGCCACGGCCGCCCGTCTCGCCCAGATCCTCGACCTGCTCGGCCGACAGACCGGCGCGGGTGCGCTCGGCCCTCGGCAGCACGCCCTTGGTCCCCGCCGGAATGTTCAGCTCCTCGAACAGATGCGGTGACGTGGAGTACGTCTCCGGCGGGTCCGGGAAGCCGAGGTCGAGCGCCTTGTTGATGAGCTGCCAGCGCGGGATGTCGTCCCAGTCGACCAGCGTCACCGCCGTACCGGAAGCGCCCGCGCGGCCGGTACGGCCGATGCGGTGGAGGTAGGTCTTCTCCTCCTCCGGCGACTGGTAATTGATGACATGCGTCACGCCTTCGACATCGATACCGCGCGCGGCGACATCGGTGCAGACGAGGACATCCACCTTGCCGTTGCGGAACGCGCGCAGCGCCTGCTCACGGGCGCCCTGGCCGAGGTCGCCATGGACCGCGCCGGAGGCGAAGCCGCGCTGGGCGAGCTGGTCGGCGATATCGGCGGCCGTGCGCTTCGTACGGCAGAAGATCATCGCGAGTCCGCGGCCCTCGGCCTGGAGGATGCGTGCGACCAGCTCCGGCTTGTCCATGGAGTGGGCGCGGTAGACACGCTGTGTCGTATTGGCGACGGTCGCGCCCTCGTCGTCCGGCGAGGTGGCGCTGATGTGTGTGGGCTGCGACATATAACGGCGGGCGAGACCGATGACCGCGCCCGGCATGGTCGCGGAGAACAGCATGGTCTGCCGCTTGGGCGGCAGCAGCTGGATGATCTTCTCGACATCGGGCAGGAAGCCCAGATCGAGCATCTCGTCGGCCTCGTCCAGGACGAGCGCGCGCACATGCGAGAGATCGAGCTTCTTCTGGCCCGCCAGATCGAGGAGCCGGCCCGGAGTGCCGACAATCACATCGACGCCCTTCTTGAGGGCCTCGACCTGGGGCTCATAGGCCCGGCCGCCGTAGATCGCCAGAACGCGCACGTTCCGCACCTTGCCGGCCGTCAGCAGATCATTGGTGACCTGGGTGCACAGCTCGCGGGTGGGAACGACGACCAGCGCCTGCGGAGCGTTGGTGAGCTTCTCCGGCACAGCCCGGCCGGACTCGACGTCCGCGGGGACCGTGACGCGCTCAAGGAGCGGCAGACCGAACCCGAGCGTCTTGCCCGTGCCGGTCTTGGCCTGTCCGATGACGTCCTTGCCGGAAAGCGCGACCGGGAGCGTCATCTCTTGGATGGGGAACGGAGACAGGATGCCGACGGCTTCTAGCGCCTCGGCCGTCTCGGGAAGGATTCCGAGTTCTCGGAAAGTCGTAGTCAGGGTGCTGCCTCTTCTGTGAGACGCGGCGCGAGGCGAACGCTGGGGGTCGTACCGCACCTGGTACTCGGCCGGCCGTGGGTTGGCCGGATGGTGCGGGACCACTGCCGTCGCTCGAGCGCTCGTGCCGCTGAGGGGGCCCCTCATCCGCGGTCGTACGCGGCTGTGCGTACGATTCGCGTGGAGGGCGGTCGGGTCGGAGCCGATCGGGCCACCGACCGGGCATCCTCATGGGGCCTGTCCGAGATAAAAGCCCCGGACGAAATGCTGCCAAAGTGCTGCCAAGAACGCTGCCAGCACACTGTGAAACACTGCCAGATACTGCGAGGGCCCGCCAGAACACCAGCGGGCTCTTTATCACTGTACCCCGGAATCGCGCATGTGTGTCGGGCGAATTCGTCGGAACGGCGTGACGACAGTGTCTGACCAGGCCCTTCCCGGGCGGGAAGAGCGCGCTACTGTGCCGTCCATGGAGACGCCCGACAACGCCACCGCACCCGCACCCGCAGCCGAGGGACCCACTGGGATCGCCGCCCAGGGCTGGGACACGGCCGCCACCGAGCCGCAGTACCGCGCCGCGGTCGTGGATCTGCTCGGCGCGCTCGCCTATGGCGAGCTGGCGGCCTTCGAGCGGCTCGCCGAGGACGCCAAACTGGCGCCCACGCTGGCCGACAAGGCCGCGCTGGCGAAGATGGCCGCCGCCGAGTTCCACCACTTCGAGCAGCTGAACGAGCGGCTGCGCGCGATCGACGCCGAGCCGACCGCCGCGATGGAGCCCTTCGCGAAGGCGCTCGACGACTTCCACCGTCTGACCGCGCCGTCGGACTGGCTGGAGGGCCTGGTCAAGGCCTATGTCGGGGACTCGATCGCCAGCGACTTCTACCGTGAGGTGGCCGCGCGTCTCGACACGGACACCCGCTCGCTGGTACTGGCCGTACTGGACGACACCGGGCACGGCAACTTCGCCGTGGAGAAGGTGCGCGCCGCGATCGAGGCGGAGCCGCGCGTCGGCGGGCGGCTGGCGCTCTGGGCGCGGCGGCTGATGGGCGAGGCGCTCTCGCAGGCACAGCGGGTGGTGGCCGAGCGGGACGCGCTCTCCACGATGCTGGTCGGCGGAGTGGCGGACGGTTTCGATCTCGCGGAGGTCGGCCGGATGTTCTCCCGGATCACCGAGGCGCACACCAAGCGGATGGCCGCGCTGGGGCTCGCGGCCTGAGCGGTCCGTGACCGTGACCGGGCCGTGCGTCAGGACGGCATGGCCCGGTGCAGCCGGCCCGCGGGCCGGACCAGCAGCGACAGCAGCACCGCGCCCACCAGCAGCGCGCCGGCGAGCATCGCCAGCACATGGCCGGGGCCGAGCGCCATATACGTCAGATAGGCACCGAAGAGGGCGCCGAGCGGGCCCGCGGTGAAAACTGTCCGGTACGACGGCAGCCGGTGCGACAGCAGATGGGCCGCGGCCCCCGAGAGACCGAGCCCGAGCAGGGCCGATCCCAGAGTTACCCAGATCACTGCCGATCACCTCACTGCACACGATGGACACCGCGGTCCGGACCTTTGGGCCCAGCACGTCACTACCCGGAGTGCGCGGAACACAACCCTCCCCGGATCGCCCGGACACGATCAATCCCGGGCTGCCAAGTGGCCCACGTACGGTGTTGGAGCAGTGACAAAAGAAATGGTCCGGCGGGAATCCCGCCGGACCATCGCGATGTCAGTGACCAGAGCTCGTCCTAGAGCGCGCCGAATCCGACTCGTCGTGTCGTCGGCTCACCGATCTCCACGTACGCGACCCGCTCGGCCGGTACGAGGACCCTGCGTCCCTTGTCGTCCGTGAGGCTGAGCAACTGCGCCTTGCCGGCCAGCGCGTCGGCCACGGCGCGCTCGACCTCCTCGGCGGACTGCCCGCTCTCCAGAACGATCTCCCGGGGCGCGTGCTGCACGCCGATCTTGACCTCCACGGCTATGTCCCTCCGAACGGTCAGTGCGGTGCGCGGTCAGCCGCGCTGTACTCAGCACACATTAGCCCGGAGAGACCACCGGAAATCCACCCGGAAGACGCTACGGTGCACGCCGGCAGCGAACACGCGCCGCTCAGTGCTGCTCACCGCCGTGCAGCGGGAAGCCCGCGATACCGCGCCAGGCCAGTGAGGTCAGCAGTCTGACCGCCTCGTCGCGCGGGATGGCCGATTCGCTGGAGAGCCAGTAGCGGGCCACCACCTGGGAGACTCCGCCGAGGCCGACGGCCAGCAGCATGGACTCGTCCTTGGAGAGCCCGGTGTCCTCGGCGATCACCTCGGAGATCGCCTCCGCGCACTGGAGCGCGACTCGGTCGACGCGCTCGCGCACCGCGGGCTCGTTCGTCAGATCCGACTCGAAGACCAGACGGAACGCGCCGCCCTCGTCCTCGACATAGGCGAAGTACGCGTCCATCGTCGCCTCGACGCGCAGTTTGTTGTCGGTGGTCGAGGCGAGTGCCGTACGGACCGCCTGGAGGAGGGCCTCGCAGTGCTGGTCGAGCAGGGCGAGATACAGCTCCAGCTTGCCGGGGAAGTGCTGGTAGAGGACGGGCTTGCTGACACCGGCCCGCTCGGCGATGTCGTCCATCGCCGCCGCGTGGTAGCCCTGTGCGACGAAGACTTCCTGTGCCGCACCCAGAAGCTGATTGCGTCGGGCGCGGCGCGGCAGGCGCGTGCCTCGCGGGCGCGCCGCCTCGGTCTGCTCTATGGCTGTCACGCCGCCTCCCAAAGATCGTGCCGTGCGCGCTGTGCGCCGCCCCGCCATCGTACTTTTGGGTAACGGGGCTGTGCGCGGCGCGGACGCAGAATTTCACGGACCGGGACGCCCGCGACAGCCGGGCGTCCGACCAGGGCTTTTCCGGCCCTTCCGGCGGACCGCGCCGGTTCGGTGGGGCGGGCGCTGTTCAGCGGTAGCCGTCCTCGTCCTCGTCCAGATCGACCGCACGCGCCTGTTCCGCGGCGTCGCCCTCACTCACCGTGGCCGGATCGACATGGGTCAGCGGTTCGTCGCCGCGGTGCCGTACCTCCGCGTGCTGTTCCGCGGCGTCGGCCTCGGGCGTCTCCGCGTCCAGTTCGAGGTCGTATCGTTCGTCGGTTCCGTGGTTTTCGTCGGTCTCGAAGGTGTCCGGATCCGTGGGGTCCACCGGCATACCGTGCCCTTTCTCCTCGCCGCGCGGGACCGCGGAGAGCCGGGGCCGTCCGCGGCAGGGGCCGGGGCGCGCGCCCCTCACTCCTGAAGCGTAGAAGCCTCGGATGCCGGACGCCATGCGGCCTGTGACGGCGAACACATAATTCCGGGCGTGATCGTCTCGTAACATTGCCGCATGTCTTCGACAGAGCTGCCGGGAACCATTGCCGCCGCCGTGGCTCCGAGAGTGAGTCCCGTCCGGGTCGCGGAGGGAGAGACGCTCCGCTCCGTCACACTGCCCGGACTCTCCTTGACGGTACGGGGACGGCCCGCGACGCGTACGGGAGCGCCTCCCGCGCTGTATGTGCACGGGCTCGGCGGTTCCTCGCAGAACTGGTCGGCGCTGATGCCGCTGCTGGCGGACCTGGTCGACGGCGAGGCCGTCGACCTGCCCGGCTTCGGTGACTCGCCGCCGCCGGACGACGGCAATTACTCGGTCACCGGCCATGCCCGCGCGGTGATCCGGCTGCTGGACGCGGGCGGGCGCGGTCCCGTGCATCTCTTCGGCAACTCGCTGGGCGGCTCCGTCGCCACGCGCGTCGCGGCGGCCCGGCCCGATCTGGTGCGGACCCTGACGCTGGTCTCTCCGGCGCTGCCGGAGATCCGCGTACAGCGCACCGCGGTGCCCACCGCGCTGCTCGCGCTGCCCGGAGCGGCCGGGCTGTTCGGCAGGATGACCCGGGAGTGGACGGCGGAGCAGCGCACGCGCGGAGTGATGGCGCTGTGTTACGGAGATCCCTCCATGGTCACCGACGACGAACTGCGCGAAGCGGTCGAGGAGATGGAGCGCCGGCTTCAACTCCCTTATTTCTGGGACGCGATGGCCCGTTCCGCACGCGGTATCGTCAACGCGTACACATTGAGCGGTCAGCACGCGCTGTGGCGGCAGGCCGAGCGGGTACTGGCGCCGACACTGCTCGTCTACGGCGGGCGGGATCAGCTCGTTTCGTACCGTATGGCACGGAAAGCGGCGGTGGCTTTCCGTGATTCTCGGCTCCTTACGCTCCCTGACGCCGGGCACGTTGCCATGATGGAGTACCCGCGGGAGGTCGCACGGGCCGCGCGGGAACTTATCGCCCATATCAACAACACTGCCAACACCGCCGATATCGACACCGCCAGCAACGCCAGCAACGCCGACAACGCCGACAACACTGACAGGAGCTGATCCGGGGCGTGGGACGACACAGCCGCAGAGGCCCCGCACCCCAGGGCTCGCCGAGCCCGGCCGGTGTCGCGCCGGCCGAGGCCGGCGCCGATCCGGATCCGGAAGGCTCCGGCGGCGGTCGGCGCC
>NZ_FMDK01000892.1 GCF_900091995.1 Streptomyces sp. MnatMP-M17 | reverse complement strand
CTCTGGCCGACGATCCGCGTCTGGCGTCGGCGGCGCAGGCCTACAGCGCCGACATGGCGGCGCGCGCCTTCTACTCGCACACCTCGCCCGAGGGGCTCGCGCCCTGGGACCGCGCCGCCGCCGCGGGCGCCACGCACCGGGGCATCGGCGAGAACATCGCCTGCGGCCAGCGCAGCCCGCGCGAGGTGGTCACGGGATGGATGAACAGTCCGGGCCACCGGGCCAATATCCTCAAGCCGGACTTCACCCATCTCGGTATCGGCTTCGCGGGCGGCGGCCCCGCAGGCACCTACTGGACCCAGCTCTTCGGCCAGATCTGACCATCGCCCCAGGCGGTGTCTGACCGGGCGGAACCGCTCCGGTGGTGTGAAACTGCCAGTGAGGAGGTCCGGCGATGGCGACTGATTCCCCCGCACCCCCGTGCGAACGCCTGCTCGAAGAGCTGCTCGCCGAGGCCCATGCCGTGGCCCCGATGGATCTGCCTCTGGTGGTGAACCGGTGCGCGCTCGCGATCGGTGTCGAGGAGCTCGCCGTCTATCTCGTAGACATCCAGCAGCGCCATCTCGTCCCGCTCACCGACGGGCTGCCCGCGATCGATCTGGAGACCGCCGTCGCGGGTTCCACCTACCGCGCGCTGGAGCCGCGGGTCGAGGAATCCCCGGGCGGCTCTCTGATCGCCTGGCTGCCGCTGGTCGACGGAGCGGAGCGGCTCGGCGTCATCGGCGCGCGGACGAAAACGCTGGACAGCACGCGGCTGCGGCGGTGCCGCATGCTCGCCTCCGTACTCGCCATGGCGATCACCTCGAAGCGCGCGTTCAGCGACGCCTTCGCGCGCCATGCCCGTACCGAGCCCATGGATCTGCCGACGGAGATGCTGCGCTCCCTGCTGCCTCCGCGCACCATCGGCAACAGCCAGGCCATCTCGACGGCGGTGGTGGAACCGGCGTACCACGTCGGCGGCGACGCCTTCGACCACTCCCTGACCCGGACCACTCTGAATGCCGCGATCTTCGACTCCATGGGCCACAATCTGGCCTCCGGTCTGACCAGTGCCGTTGCCGTGGCGGGCTGCCGCAACGCCCGACGGGCCGGTGCCGAGCTGCCCGAGCTGGTCCGCACCATCGACGAGGCGCTGGGCCGCTGGCTGCCGGAGCAGTACTGCACCGGTGTCATCGCCCAGCTCGATCTGACGGACGGGACCTTCCGCTGGTGCAACTGCGGGCATCCGCCGCCGCTGCTCATCCGTGATCAGCGGGTGCTGGACCAGGCGCTCGAACGGACACCGCAGCCTCCGATGGGAATGCCCGCCGAGCTGGCCGGGACGCCTCGCGAGGCCCATGAGGTGACGCTCGAACCGGGCGACCGCGTGCTTCTCTACACGGACGGAGTGACGGAGGCTCGGATCGAGGGCGGCAGCGAGTTCGGGCTCGACCGTTTCACCGACTCGATCATCCGGGGAGCCGCGGCGGGCGAGTTGGCCCCGGAGGCGCTGCGCCGGATCATCCACTCGATCCTCGACCACAAGAAGAACCAACTGCGTGACGACGCAACACTGCTGCTCATCGAATGGCGCCCGCCCCCGCCCCGCCCGTGAGTCCGCCGGTGACCTCTCCCTCGGCCTCTCTCCTGGCTTCCGTCCCGTCGTCTCCGTCGGCCGCGTCATCGGCCTGCCTCCGGGCCACTCCCCCGGCCTTCTCGCCTGCCACGGCGCTCGCCTCCGGCAGCGGCGGGTTCTGCGGCGACAGCCGTACGAACAGCAGGCCGAGCGTGATCCACACATAGGCGTTCGCACCGAGGAAGGCGCCGAGACCGGTCGAGTTCCAGCGCCAGAGCCAGACCACACTGCTGCACAGGATCACATACAGCACGGCACACACCGCCAACAGCGCCCGGCGCAGCCGGCGTTCGCCGCGCAGGGCGGTGTCGGTCAGTACGACGAGGGCGGGAATCACCCAGACCAGATGGTGGACCCAGGTCACGGGACTGACCAGACAGGCGGCCAGCGCGGTCACGGCGAACCCGGCCCGGTCGTCCCCGTCACGGACGGCCGCGCGGGCCCGGTACGCCCAGAGCGCGAGGACGGCGAGGACGCACACCAGCCACACCACGCGGCTGGGATGATCCGGCTGGAGACGGGCCAGTACGCCTTGCAGCGACTGGTTGGAGACATAGCTGAGGGAGCCGACGCGGTCGGTGTTCCACAGGGCGTCGGTCCAGAAGGTACGGCTGGCGCCGGGATCGATCAGAGCGGCGAGCAGCGTCGCGGCGCACGCGGTGCCCGCCGCCACGCCCGCCTGCCGCCGGCGCCCGGTGATCAGCAGATAGAGGATGAAGAGCGCGGGCGTGAGCTTGATCGCGGAGGCGAGGCCTATGCCGATGCCCGCGTACCGGCCGCGTCCGGTGGCCAGCAGCCAGGCGTCGGTGAAGACCAGTGTGACGAGCAGCAGATTCACCTGGCCGAAGCTGAAGGTGTCACGGACCGGTTCGAACAGCGCGAACAGACAGCCGGCCATGGTGAAGGCGAACCACCGGCTCCGGCAGGTGCGCCGGATGAGCGGGCCAACCAGCCAGTGCAGCAGCAGCGCCGACGCGGCGACGCTCAGCGCGATGCTGATGCCCACGGCCACCGGCCAGGAGACCAGTGCCATGGGCAGCATGGAGACGGCGGCAAAGGGCGGATAGGTGAAGCCGTAGTGCGTGCCGGGCTTGAGATAGTCGTAGATCCGGCCGTCGCCGTGGATCCAGTCGTCGACGGTGCCGTAGTAGACACCGACATCGAAGAAGTCCCGGTGCAGAGGGACGGTCGCGAGAAAGACCGCCGTGGCCACGACCAGGCAGACCGCGGCGGTGATCCGCCCGGCGGGTCTCGCCAGGACGGGATGGGGCCACCTCATGACACCACCCGGGGCCGGGAGGCGACGCCGCTCGGGGCCGACATCTCGAACATCCACCAGAGGGCGAGCAGCGCGAGCGCGCCTCCGCCCACGGCGAGCGTCAGTTGCATGCCGTCCGGTGGATAGCCGCTGGGCAGCAGTCCGAGGGCGAGTACGCCGCTGCCGGCCGCGGCCCAGCGCCGTACCCGGCCGTCGGGCGCGGCGGCGGCGATCAGGAAAAGGCCCCACAGCGCGTACCACGGCCGGAAGGCCGGGCCCAGCGCGAAGACCGCGAGCAGGCTCAGCGCCAGCGCGTAGACCGGGCCCAGCCGCACCCGGCGCAGCCACAGGACCACCACGACGACAGCGGTGGCCAAGAGGCCGAGCCACCGCCACGCCGGTACGGCCAGATCGGCGAGCCCGCTGCCCACGGAGTCCAGCAGCGCACCGCAGAGCCGCCCGAGTCCGCTGGTCAGCGACCAGTTGTCGGGCGAGACGGGCGTACTGAGCGCACCGAGCCAGCCATAGCCGGTGCCGGTCACGGCGGTGACGACCACGGTGGTGGCAAGGGCGATGGCACAGGTCAGCGCGGCGGCTCGGAACGTACGGGCCCGTCCGGTGAAGTGACCGGACCAGAGCGCCGCGACCGCGAGCAGCCCGAGCGCCGCGGGCGCCTTGACCAGCGCGGCGAGCGAGACGAGAAAGGCCGCTCTGACGGGCCAGCCGCCCAGTGCCGCCACCAGTCCGGCCGCGAGCAGCCCCAGCATGAGGGCGTCGTTGTGGGCGCCCGCGACAAGATGGAGCAGCACCAGCGGATTGAGCGCGCCGAGCCAGAGCGCGGCGGAACGCTCCACACCGCAGCGGTCGGCGAGCAGCGGCAGAAAGGCGATCATCAGCCCGACGCCGAGCAGCGCGACCAGCCGCATCCCGAGGATCCCGGCGTTCATGTCGACATGGGCCAGGTCGGCCGCCTTGGCCGCGGCGGCGAGGAACACGGGACCGTACGGCGCCGGTGTGTGCTGCCAGACGGGCGGCACCTCGGTGGCGAGCGGGCCGCCCAACTGCGCGGGCCCGTAGGTGTATACGTCGATCCGCGCGTCGACCATGGCGCCCTGTGCCAGATAGCTGTACACATCCCGGCTGAACAGCGGGGGTCCGAGCAGCAGCGGCGCCGCCCAGGTTCCGAGTGTCACCAGCAGCGAGCGTGGCGTGGGCGGCCGGGGCCCGCGTACGGCGCGGCCCAGCCACCACCAGGCCGCGATCAGCAGGACGAGTCCGAAGTACGCGCAGAGCACGCCCAGCGCGGCGCGGCCGGAGGTGGGCAGAAGCTCCTCGCGTACCGGCAGCGCGCCCGCGGTCAGACCGCCGGCGGTGAGCGCGACGGAACCCGCGAGCCCCAGCGTCCGGCATCGGTTCGGGTCCACATCCGCGTTCAGGGCGAGCATCTGTGGAGGCTCCCAGGAGGTGGTGGCCGGAAGGCGACGCCGCCACCACGGGCCGGTGGCCTACGCATATCCACCGTGTTAAGCCCGGACGGGAACGGGCGCCGGATACAGGACGGATACGGGCACCGGAACGCGCCCGCACACGGATACGGAACCGGATACGGGAACGGGCCCCGGGTTTCCCCGGGGCCCGTCCGTGTGCATGGCCGTTGCCTTGTCCCTCGCGTCGGCGCTCAGCGCACGCGCCGCGCGGCGAACTGGCCGACCCAGTACTTCGTCCGGTCGAGATAGGCGTTCTCGGCGTCCGCACCGGTCTTGCCGTACGCGCCCGAGAAGGTCTGGTAGCCGAAGCCACCGGGCGGCGCGGACGAGGCCGGTTCGATCGAACTGCCTTCGTGCCACTCGTTGAAGGAGGTGACGGAGACCCAGGTGGGCGATCCGCCGATGGCGGGGTCGAGCGCGTTGTTCCACTCCTTGTCGTAGGTGGCGCCGTTGTCCCTGCCTAGGGTCGGGGTGGTGTTGCCCGGTACCGCGCGGTCGTCGATATAGCCGGGAGCGACCGAGGGCGCCCAGATCAGCCCGTTCGCGCGCGCGTAGTCGCCGGCCTGCTTCCAGCCGGGGGCCGTGGCACCCGCGATGCCGTCATAGGTGTAGAGCCCCGAGAAATGCGCGATCTTGGAGGTGTCGGTGGTCTGTGCCAGGACGGTGTTGTTCCGCGTGACCTGGTCGAGGGCGGCCCAGTCGGTGGTCCTGAGGCTCTCGAAGATGTAGAAGGCCGCGCGGTTGTTGTGCTCGGCGTCCCGGTAGAAGGCGGGATGGCTGCCGTAGGTGGTGTTGATGTACTGGATGTCGGACACCACGGAGGCCGCGGTGCGGCCCGCGTAGGGCTCGATGTGCCAGGCCACCTTCACGCCCTCCCGCTGGGCCGCGTCCAGCACACCCTTGGCGAGGGTGTCCTCGTAACCGCCCTTGCCCCACCAGCTGTAGACGATGACTCCGGCGCCCGACTGCTTGACCCACTTCATGTGCTGCGCGACGGCTCCGGCGTAGTCACCGGAGTCGTACGCCCCGAGCTTCGGGTAGAGATCGGCGCCAATGTCCTGCGGCGGCGTACGGCCGCCCTGCTGCCAGTGGCGGTAGCTG
>NZ_FMDK01000895.1 GCF_900091995.1 Streptomyces sp. MnatMP-M17 | reverse complement strand
GGCCCGCTGTCCGAGCGCGCCCGCATAGGCGGTGACCGCGTCCGCGGCGAGCGCCAGCCGCCGTACGCCGAGCGAACGCTCCAGCGCCGTGGGCAGTTCGGCCCGGAGTCCGCCGCCGAGCGTCGCCATCCCGGCCGCGCCGATCGCGACCGCGGACAGGGTGTCCGTACCGGCCCGGGACAGCAGCGCCTCGACCGCGGGCAGCAGTTGGGCGAGCAGATGCCCGGGATCGATACCGGTGGGCCCGGTGCGGACCGGCTCGGCGGCGGCCGTGGTGCCGATCGTCCTGACTCCGGCCGGCTGGCCACCGGCCGTCGAACCGAGCGCGATGCGCAGCCCGGAACCGCCCGAGTCCACGCCCAGCACCCAGCTCATCGCCGCTCCCCGGTCATGACCGCTGCCCGTTCATCGCGGCCTCCGCCTCATCGCGGCACCCGGCTCATGGAAGCTGCCAGTCCACCGGTTGCGCGCCCTGGCGGACCAGCAGATCGTTGGCCCGGCTGAACGGACGCGAGCCGAAGAAGCCGCGGTCCGCCGACATGGGTGACGGATGCGCGGACTCGATCGCGGGGAAGTCACCGAGGAGCGGTCGCAGATTGCGGGCGTCACGGCCCCAGAGGATGGACACCAGCGGCTTGCCGCGGGCGACCAGCGCGCGGATGGCCTGCTCCGTCACCTCTTCCCAGCCCTTGCCACGATGGGCGGCGGGCTTGCGGGGCGCGGTGGTCAGCGCCCTGTTGAGCAGCAGGATGCCCTGCTGTGTCCAGGGCGTCAGATCGCCGTTGGAGGGCCTGGGCAGCCCGAGATCCGTGTTCAGCTCCCGGAAGATGTTCTCCAGACTGCCGGGCAGAGGACGCACCTCGGGCGCGACGGAGAAGCTCAGTCCCACCGCGTGTCCCGGAGTCGGATAGGGATCCTGGCCGACGATCAGGACCCGTACCTCGTCAAAAGGCTGCTGGAAGGCTCGCAGCACATTCGGTCCGGCTGGCAGATAGGTGCGCCCGGCGGCGATCTCCGCCCGGAGGAAATCACCCATTTCGGTGATGCGTCCGGCCGCTGGGCCCAGTGCGTCCGCCCATCCGGGCTCGACAATCTCATTCAAAGGTCTTGCTGCCACGGAGGACCACTCTACTGCCGCGAAGGGCACACCTCGGCACGCGCCCGCCAACCCACCTTCGCTGCACGGCATTTGCCCACCACCTCACAACCAGGTCAGCCGACTGTCCGGCTGTCGGAAGACCGTCCTGCTGTCACAAGTGTCCTGCTGTCACAGGAGGGCGGTCGCACGGACACAGAGCACATCCGGCAGATGCGAGGCGAGCTGCTGCCAGCTCTCTCCGTCGTCCGCGCTCGCGTACACCTCGCCATTGCGGTTGCCGAAGTAGATTCCCGCGGGATCGGTGTCGTCCGTACACATCGCGTCCCGCAGCACCGTGCCGTAATGGTCGCCCTCGGGCAGTCCCGCCGACAGCGGCTCCCAGGTGCCGCCCGCGTCCTCCGTACGGAAGACCCGGCAGCGGCGCCCGGCGGGAACGCGGTCCGCGTCGGCGTTGATCGGGAAGACATAGGCCACATCCGCGCGGTGCGGATGGGCGACGACCGCGAAGCCGAAGTCGGACGGCAGGCCCGAGCCGATGTCGCTCCACCGGCCGCCCGCGTCGTCGCTGCGGAACACACCCCAGTGGTTCTGGAGATACAGCCGGTCCGGATCGCCCGCGCCCTGCGCGATCTTGTGGACGCACTGCCCGAACTCAGGATTCGGATCGGGCAGGAAGACCGCCGACACGCCTTCATTGGACGGCGCCCAGCTCGCGCCGCCGTCCCGAGTGCGGAACACGCCCGCCGTGGAGACCGCGACCGTCACGGCGTCCGGATCCCGAGGATCCGTGATCACCGTGTGCACCGCCTCACCGCCACCGCCCGGCACCCACTGCGAGCGGGTGGGATGCTCCCAGAGCGGCCGGACCAGCTCGAAGGTCTCGCCGCCGTCGTCCGAGCGGAACAGCGCGGCGGGCTCCGTGCCCGCGTACACCACGTCCGGCGCCTTCGGTCCCGCCGGATGGAGCTGCCACACCCGCTCCAGGGACGCGCCCGTGTCCTTGGGGAACTTCACCGCGGGCCGGCTCGGCTCGGTCCAGCTCGCCCCCAGATCGTCCGACCGGAACACGGACGGGCCCCAGTGCAGACTGTCGGCGCCCACCAGGAGCCGTGGCACCGCCCGGCGGGTGTCGATACCGATCGAGTACACCGCTTGCGCGTTGAAGTGCGGCCCTTCGAACTCCCACCGGCCGCCGCGCCTGCGGCCGAGGAAGAGCCCCTTGCGGGTGCCCACGGTCAGTAGCACGTCGGTCATCGCCGACACCTCCAGGACGTCGCTGTCACGGTACGGGCCAGTCTGCACCCGACCACTGACAATGGCGCCTGGAGTGCACGTCCGCGCAGGTCAGAAGGCCCGGTGATACTGCTGCGGGACAGCTGCGGAGGCACCCAGCTCACCGGCGGCACGGCGGGCCCAGGACGGATCGCGCAGCAGCTCCCGGCCGAGCAGTACGGCGTCGGCCTCACCGTTGGCGACGATCTTCTCGGCCTGCTCGGCGTCGGTGATCAGTCCGACGGCAGCCACCGGCAGCCCGGTCTCCTTCCTGACCCGGGCCGCGAACGGTACCTGGTAGCCGGGACCGAGTGGAATATGTACGCCCGAGGCATTGCCTCCGCTCGACACATCGAGCAGATCCACGCCGTGCGCCACCAGCTCGTCCGCGAGGCGCACCGTGTCGTCCACGGTCCAGCCGCCCTCGTCCAGCCAGTCGGTGGCGGAGATCCGGAAGAAGACCGGCAGCTCGTCCGGCCACTCGGCGCGCACGGCGTCGACGACCTCCAGGGCGAACCGCGCGCGGTTCTCGAAGGAGCCGCCGTAGGCGTCCGTACGCCGGTTGCTGTGCGGAGAGAGGAACTCGCCGATCAGATAGCCGTGCGCGCCATGCACCTCGACCACCTGGAAGCCCGCCTCCCGGGCCCGCCGTGTGGCCGCCGCGAACTGCCCGACGATCTCCTCGATCTGCGCCACGGACAGCTCCGCGGGCACCGGATGGCCGTCCTTGAAAGGCACCGCGCTCGGCGCCAGCGGCTGCCACCCGTTGGCCTCGGGACCGACCGGCTCGCCGCCCTTCCAGGGCCGGTCCGTAGACGCTTTGCGTCCGGCGTGAGCGAGCTGGATGCCCGCGACCGTGCCCTGCGTGCCGAGGAAGCGCGTGATACGGCGGAACGCCTCGACCTGCGTGTCGTTCCAGATCCCGAGGTCCGCCGGGCTGATCCGGCCCTCCGGGCTGACGGCCGTGGCCTCGGTGAGGATCAGCCCGGTGCCGCCTGCCGCGCGCGCCGCGAGATGCGCGAAGTGCCAGTCGTTGGGGACTCCGGTGTCCGGGCCGGTCTCGTCCGCGGAGTACTGGCACATGGGTGCCATCCAGACCCGATTGGGGATGGTCAGCGACCGCAGGGTGTACGGCTCGAACAGTGCGCTCACGGTGGGCTCCATTCAGACGGCGAACTCGGGCGGCGACGGGCGCGGCCGGGCAGAGCGGCCGGGCCCGCGCATCGCGCCACGGTCCCGGCGAGGCTTAATACGATACCCATCGTAGTAAGGCGACTGTCAAACTACGAAGCCTCTCGTACGATGAGACTCCCTGAAGGAGTGGAGCCGCTGTGACCGCCGCGACCAGTACCCGTGAACTCGCGCATCCCGAGCGCACGGAGATCCGTCTGGAGGATGTACTGCACGCGCTCGCCGATCCGCTGCGCCTGCGTGTCGTGCGCGAGCTCGCCGAGGCGGACCGTGAGCTGGCCTGCTCGCACTTCGAGCTGCCTGTCACCAAATCCACCACCACGCACCACTTCCGGGTACTGCGTGAGAACGGCGTGATCCGGCAGGACTACCGAGGCACGGCCAAGATGAACGGGCTGCGCAGGGCGGACCTGGACGCTCTCTTCCCGGGGCTGCTCGACAGCGTCCTGGAGGCCGCCGGCGCGCAGGCGAAGCGGCTCGGCGACAGCTGATCCGGGCGGGCGCCCGTTCTCGGTGCGGTACGCGGTGCGATGAGCCGACAGGGTGCCGTACGGTGCCGGGCCGTGCGCGCCATGACAAGAGGCGCGGATTGCCTGATTAAGTTGTGAATGTGTCGGAACATAAATGGATTTCCGCCCAGGAACCCCATGAGCGCGATGCGTACGAGTGGCCCGTGTGGGAGGTGCAGGGGCACGGCACCGTCACCGGCGCCGGTGATCCCAGGGACGGCGCCACACGGCGCGAGATCCTGCCGCCCTGGGTCGATATCCGGCTGACCTTCGCGGACGGTGCCCGGCTCGATGTGCTCGCGGTCGTACGGGACGGCCGTATCGCCATCGAGGACGCGCAGGCCGATCCGCCGCTGGCCCTCGAAGGCTTCGCCGCGCTCGCCGGAGCGATCGAGGCGCCGCTCCAGAACGCCTGCCAGGTGGTCTCGGGCCGGCACCGGCCGCCGGTGCCGG
>NZ_FMDK01000896.1 GCF_900091995.1 Streptomyces sp. MnatMP-M17 | reverse complement strand
GGTGGGGCCCGGCGCGGACGATCCCGCACCGGGCCCCACCGCTTCCGGCGTGTCCTCCCGCAACTTCTTCCTGCGGCCTGCTCGCCCGCTATTTCTTCCGGCCGCGCTTCTCGCGTACCCGCACGGAGATATGGATCGGGGTCCCTTCGAAGCCGAACTCCTCACGGAGCCGGCGCTCGACAAACCTCCGGTAGCCGTGCTCGATGAAGCCCGAGGCGAAGAGCACGAAACGCGGCGGCTTCGTGCCCGCCTGCGTACCGAACAGGATGCGCGGCTGCTTGCCGCCGCGGATCGGGTGCGGATGCCCGGCGACGAGCTCACCGAGGAACGCGTTGAGCCGCCCGGTCGGTACGCGCGTCTCCCAGCCCGCGAGCGCCGTCTCGATCGCCGGGACCAGCTTCTCCATATGGCGGCCGGTACGGGCCGAGACATTCACCCGAGGCGCCCAGGCGATCTGGGCCAGCTCCGTCTCGATCTCGCGCTCCAGGTAGTAGCGCCGTTCCTCGTCCAGCGTGTCCCACTTGTTGAACGCGACGACCAGGGCGCGGCCCGCCTCGACGGCCATCGTGATGATCCGCTGGTCCTGGACGCTGATCGACTCGCTGGTGTCGATCAGTACGACCGCGACCTCGGCCTTCTCGACGGCGGCGGCGGTACGCAGCGACGCGTAGTAGTCCGCGCCCTCCTGGAGATGGACGCGGCGGCGGATGCCGGCCGTGTCGATGAATTTCCAGACCGTGCCGCCCAGCTCGATCAGTTCGTCGACCGGATCACGGGTGGTGCCCGCGACCTCGTTGACGACCACACGCTCCTGGCCCGCGACCTTGTTCAGCAGGGACGACTTGCCGACATTCGGCCGGCCGATGAGCGCGATACGGCGAGGGCCGCCGACGGCCGTGCCGAAGGTCTGCGCCGGGGCGTCGGGCAGGGCTTCGAGCACCGCGTCGAGCATGTCACCCGTACCGCGGCCGTGCAGCGAGGAGACCGGATGGGGCTCGCCGAGCCCGAGCGACCAGAGCGCGGTGGCGTCCGGTTCGCCGCTCGGTCCGTCGACCTTGTTGGCGCAGAGCACGACGGGCTTGCCCGCCTTGCGCAGCAGCCTGACCACGGCCTCGTCGGTGTCGGTCGCGCCGACCGTGGAGTCCACCACGAAGACCACCGCGTCGGCGGCCTCGATCGCGTACTCGGCCTGGGCGGCCACGGAGGCGTCGATGCCCAGGACGTCCTGCTCCCAGCCGCCGGTGTCGACCACCTTGAAGCGCCGGCCGGCCCACTCGGCCTCATACGTGACCCGGTCACGGGTGACGCCCGGCTTGTCCTCCACGACCGCCTCACGGCGGCCGATGATCCGGTTCACGAGTGTCGACTTGCCGACATTGGGACGGCCGACGACGGCGAGGACGGGCAGCGGGCCATGACCGGCCTCGCCGATCGCGCCCTCCACCTCCTCGGCCTCGAAGCCTTCCAGCGCGGCCAGCTCCATGAAGTCCGCGTACTCGGCATCGCCAAGCTCTCCGTGCTCGTCGCCGGAGTCGATCTGGTCGTTCATGAAGTCCGTACCTCGTTCATCGTGATCGGTGCACCGCTCGACGCG
Organism: Streptomyces sp. MnatMP-M17; assembly: GCF_900091995.1. Classification (GTDB taxonomy): domain Bacteria; phylum Actinomycetota; class Actinomycetes; order Streptomycetales; family Streptomycetaceae; genus Streptomyces. The sequence continues at coordinate 155 of NZ_FMDK01000896.1, read as the reverse complement.
GTGCACTACTCAAAAGCCAAGTCTCGCGCACGCCCCGGCCCCGGCGTCCTCGCGAGCCGACGAGCCGGCGCCCGGCCGGCCAGGCCCTGTCCGGACTAGGCCGTGTTTCAGAAGTAGCGTCGTCCGCCCGCGGGGCAGACGGGACTTCTGAAACA
>NZ_FMDK01000898.1 GCF_900091995.1 Streptomyces sp. MnatMP-M17 | reverse complement strand
GCGGCGCGGCGGGTCCGCTGGAGCGCCGCGATCCGGTGCAGGTCCCGGCCTTCGTCGCGGAGGAGAGCATCACCCGCGACCAGCCGCGCACCCTGGTGCTCGGCGGTACGACACCGGCGGAGGTCTCGTACTCCCTGGTCCGTGGCTCCGGCGGGCGGCTCGGTGACGCCGAGCTGACCGAATCGGGCGGCAGCGATCCAGGGCTGGACAAGGTCGTCGCGAATCTGGTCGCGGGCTCCGGCGCCGACCAGACCGACCAGCTCAGCGGGTTCGCGATCCGCTATGTGCTGGTACGGGACGGCGCGCCGCGCCAGATGAGCCGGGTCCTCGACGCCACTCCGGGGCTGACGCGGCTGAGCCAGCTCGACGGCAGCGCGCTGTGGCGGGTGGACCGGCAGATCTCCCGGGCCGTCATCGTGGACGGGAAGGGCGCGGGAGAGCCGCTGGCCGTCGCCGCCGCTCCGGTCGAGGCGCACACGGAGATCCCGGCGGGCGCGGCGGGACGGGTGCTGCGGATCGCGGACCGGGCCGCCGAGGGCTGGCAGGCCACGCTCGACGGCGAGGTCCTCACGAAGAAGACCGTCGACGGCTGGGCCCAGGGATTCGAACTGCCCGCCGAGGGCGGCCGGCTGGATCTCACCTACGAGGACCCGATCACGCACACGGCGTGGATCTGGGCGCAGGTCGCGCTCGCCGTCGTCCTGCTGGTGCTCGCACTGCCGGGACGCCGCCGCGAGATCGACGACGATCTGCCCGAGGAGGACGTGGAGGTCCCGGCGCAGCCGGTGGAGGGCGAAGGACGCCGGGCCAGGAGGCTGCGGGCGGCGGCGGAGGCGGAGTCCCCGGAGTCCGCGGAGTCCGCGGAGGCGGTCGGGAGCGAAGAGGCCGAGGCGCCGATGCCCGTCGGGGCTCCGGAGGAGCCGCAGCCGCAGTACGGCGCGGTGCCTCAGCAGCAGGCATACGACTGGGACGCGGGTGCCGGTGTCCAGACGTACGCAGGTGCGGACTACGCCCAGGATCCCTACGGGAACGGTCAGTACGGAGAGGGCCAGTACGCCGACGGGCAGTACCAGCGGCAGCCGTATCAGCAGTATCCCGGGGGCCAGTACCAGGAAGGCCAGTACCCGGCCGGCTCGTACGACCGGAGCCAGTATCCGGCGGAAGGCTCCTACGACCAGGGCCAGTACCAGGAGGGCCAGTACCAGGACGGCCAGATGCCCGGCCAGGCTCAGGGGCAGGTCCCGGGTCAGATGCCAGGACAGGCGCCAGGCCAGGTGCCGCAGCAGTACGACCCGTCCCAGTACGACCCGTACGGCTACGGACAGCAGCCCTACGCCGACGGTCAGCCCTATGCCGACGGCCATGAGAACGACCGGCGTCCGCGCCCCGACGGGAGCAGCAACCAGTGAACCGTACGACTCTCTCCCTCATCGCGGTCGCCACCGCCCTCGCCGCCGTCACCGGCTTCGCCACGCTGACCGCGCCGGACTCCACGGGCGCGGCGGTGGCACAGGCTCCCGCGCGGCTGCCGGTGGAGCGCACCAGCCAGCTCTGCCCGGCGCCGAGCATGTCGGACATCGCGGAGACGACGTACACCTCCTTCACTCCCGCCGGCACGTCCGGCGCCGGAACGTCCGGATCGGCCGAACTGAGTGAGTCCATCGTCACTCTGGCCGGCACGGCCGGGAACACGAAGGACACCCAGAAGGACAAAAAGGACGACGGAAGCGATGGAAAGAAGACGGACTCCGCGCAGAACAAGCAGACCAAGGCGTTTCTCGCGCTGAAGGAGCCGGGCAAGCCCGTCTCCGCCGAGGCGAGCGGCGCCGAGGCGCCCGCCCTCGTCGGCAGTGCCGACGGCCGCTTCGCTCCCGGCTGGACCACCCAGCAGACCACGACCGTCAGCGTCGGCGGCGCGCGCGGACTGCTCGGTATGACCTGCGCGGGCCCGGACACCGACTTCTGGTTCCCGGGAGCGAGCACCGAGGCGTCACGCCAGGACTATGTCCACCTCACCAATCCGGACGACTCCGCGGCCGTCGCCGACATCGAGGTGTACGGGAAGGACGGTGTCCTCAAGTCGGAGGTGGGAGAGGGCATTCCGGTCCCGGGCAGGTCGAGCGTGCCGGTGCTGCTCTCCACGCTGACCAGTGAGACCGCTCCCGACGCGACCGTGCATGTCACCACCCGTACCGGCCGGGTCGGTGCCGTGGTGCGCGTCGCCGACGAGAAGGCGGGCAGTGACTGGCTGGCCGCCTCGGGTGATCCGGCGAGCCGAGTGGTCCTGCCCGGTATCCCGGCGGACGCGACGGATGTACGGCTGGTGGCGTTCGCGCCGGGCGAGGACGACGCCGATCTGAAGGTGCAGCTCGCGGGCGCCGACGGCACGATCACGCCCGCGGGCACCGAGACACTGCACGTCAAGTCCAGGATGACCGCGTCCGTCGACCTCGCGGACGTGACCAAGGGCGAGGCGGGATCGCTGGTGCTCAGCCCGGTCCAGAGCGGTCGCGCGACTCCGGTGGTCGCGGCGCTGCGTGTTGTCCGCGGCAAGGGCGCCGACCAGGAGATCGGGTTCATCCCGGCGACCGCGCCGATCGTTTCGCGGGCGACCGTGGCCGACAACCGCGCGAAGGGCACCATGCTCTCGCTGACCGCGCCGGGCGCGGCGGCGAAGGTCAAGGTCACGTCCTCGGCCGGGACCGGCGGCGGCGAGCCGGCCGTGAAGACGTACACGGTCAAGGCCGGTACGACTCTGGCCTTCGCGCCGCCCGCGCCGAACGGGCTGAAGGGCTCGTACGCGGTGACGGTCGAGCCGGAGGCGGGCGGCGGCCCGGTCTACGCGGCGCGCACGCTCGCGCTGCCGACGGACGGCATCCCGATGTTCACGGTGCAGACGCTGCCGGACGACCGGGGGATGGTGTCCGTACCGAAGGCCAGGGAGGACCTGTCGATCCTCGGCGACTGAGGGCTGAGGACGGCGGGCGGCGGGGCGGCGTGGACTGAGGGCTTCCCGTATGCCGGGCCCTGGCGGTGCATGCCGGGCCCGGTGGCCGGTCACTCCTGTCCGTACCGCGGATCGACGGACTCGGGCGCCAGGCCCAGCAGTTCCGCGACCTGCTCGACCACGACCTCATGCACCAGCAGCGCCCGTTCGTCCCGGTTCTTGGTACGGATCTCCACTGGCCGCCGGTAGACGAGGATGCGTGCGGGATGCTCCTTGGCCGCCGGGACCGAGCTGCCGAGCGGTACGGTCTCGTCCTGCGTGGTGGGCACGTCCATGACCAGGAACTCGACCTCGGCGAGCTGGGGCCAGCGCCGTTCGAGACGGTCCACGGAGTCCCGCACAAGATCGCGGAACGACTCCGAGCGGCTGGTGGCGAGCGGCACCTGGGGCGGTGCGACGGGCCCGCGCATTCCGCGGCCGTGGCGGTCGCGCCGGCGCGGCCGTGGCTCGGTCGGGCGGGGCGGTACAGGACTCTCCATCACTGACGCAGGGTAGCCCTCCCGGGCCGCCGCCGAACGCGCCGTCGTCACCCTCGTACCGCATGTCGCATATTGAGCATTCAGGCCAAGATTGGGCTCGATCCCAGTAGGCTTCGCGATCATCGATCTCGCCTTCCTTGACAGGTTTTGCCCCAAGTGGTGACTGTGTGACGGGCTGTCGCTGTCCAGTCACGCGTCTTCCCATGCAGGTCAGGGCAGTTGCTTCCAGCCAACTTGTGGCCGAAGTCACGGTGCGACACGGTGGAGTGACCTGGTGGAGAGTCGTCGCGGCCCGCTCAAGAGTGCGGTACCGTCCAACGTCGTGAGCCCTGTACGTCGCTGTTCGCGCACCGCGTGCGGCCGCCCTGCTGTCGCGACACTGACGTACGTCTATGCCGACTCGACCGCGGTCCTCGGCCCGCTCGCCACCTACGCCGAGCCTCACTGCTACGACCTGTGTGCGGAACACAGCGAGCGGCTGACCGCTCCGCGCGGCTGGGAGGTCGTCCGTCTGACGGACGGTTCGGCTCCCGCGCGCCCGAGCGGCGACGATCTGGAAGCGCTCGCCAACGCCGTACGGGAAGCGGCCCGCCCGCAGGAGCGCGCCGCCGAGGGCGGCGGCAAGCCGCCGCGCGGCGCGGATCCGATGGAGGTCGGCCGCCGGGGCCATCTGCGGGTACTGCGCTCGCCGGACTCCTGAGCCGTCACCGGCCATCTCCTTCGCCCGAGCCCTCGCCCGTATCCCGGCCCTGCCCTGATTTCGCACGGATCCTGCGTGGTCCATTGACCTCCACTTGTCGCGGACACGACCATTCCTGCACCCGTGTTCGTGAGAGATCAGTTTCCGTATCGCGGAATCCGGAGGACCGTCGTGTTCGTACAGCAACTCGAACCTGTCGCCGACTCGCTCGCACTCTCCGCACTCGTCGCCGCACTGCCGCTGGCCACCGTCCTGATCCTGCTCGGTGTCATCCGGATGAAAGCGCATCTCGCCGGGCTGATCGGTCTCGCCGTCGCCGTCGTGGTCGGCTGGCTCACCTTCGGTATGCCGCTCGGCCAGACCTTCTCGGCCGGCGCCGCGGGCGTGCTCTTCGGGCTCTTCCCGATCATGTGGATCGTCGTCAACGCGCTCTGGGTGTACCGGCTGACGGTCCGTACCCACCACTTCGACATCCTCCGGCGCTCCTTCGGACGGCTCTCCGACGATCCACGTATCCAGGCGCTCGTCATCGCCTTCTGCTTCGGCGCGCTGCTCGAAGCGCTCGCCGGTTTCGGGGCGCCGGTCGCCATCTGCTCAGTGATGCTGGTCGCGCTCGGCTTCGATCCGGTCAAGGCCGCCGTCGTCTCGCTCGTCGCCAACACCGCGCCCGTGGCCTTCGGCGCGATGGGTACGCCGGTGGTGACACTCGCCCAGGTCACCGGGCTGCCGCTGGACACCGTCGCCTCGGTCGTCGGCAGGCAGACACCGCTGCTCGCACTCGTCGTACCGCTGGTGCTGATAGGGCTCGTCGACGGGCGGCGCGGGCTGCGCGAGACCTGGGTGCCCGCGCTGGCCTGTGGAGTGGCCTTCGCCGTGGCCCAGTTCGCCGCCTCGAACTATGTCTCCGCCCAGCTCGCCGACATCGGCGCGGCGCTGGCGGGCGCGGCGGCCCTGGTGGCGGTGCCGTCGGCGCGCAGGCCGGCG
>NZ_FMDK01001067.1 GCF_900091995.1 Streptomyces sp. MnatMP-M17 | reverse complement strand
ACCGCGCCGACCGCCCAGGCCAGCCGGTCCGTGAACTGCTCGCGCGAGCGCTCACCGAGCCCGGGCCGCCCGTCCGCGACATACGCGGGACGCAGCCGCCGCGCCGCCGCGTCCACATCGGCCGAGAGCCGCCGTGCCGGCGCGCTCCGCTCCTGTACGAACCGTCCGAGCAGCTCCCGCAGCTCCCCGACGCCCTGCCCGCCGAGGGCGGAGAGCGCGAGCACGGTGGCGCCGGGCTCACCGTGTTCGCCGAGGGCCATACCGTCCTCGTCCAGCAGCCGGCGCAGATCGTCCAGCACCAGGTCGGCGGCCTCGCCGGGCAGCCGGTCGATCTGGTTGAGCACGACGAAGGTGATCTCTGCGTGCCCGGCCAGCGGACGCAGATAGCGCTCGTGCAGGGCGGCGTCCGCGTACTTCTCCGGATCGACGACCCAGATGACCGCGTCCACGAGCGCGAGCACCCGGTCCACCTGCTCACGGTGGTACACCAGGGCCGAGTCGTGGTCGGGAAGATCGACGAGGACGAGCCCGTGCAGCTCGTCGTCGCCGTCGCCGCCCGCGAGCGGCCTGCGCCGCAGCCGGCCGGGAATCTCCAGCCGGTCGAGCAGCCCGGCCGCGCCGTCCGACCACATACAGGCGATGGGTGCCGAGGTGGTGGGCCTGCGCAGGCCGGTCTCCGAGATCGGCACTCCGGCCAGGGCGTTGAACAGCGTCGATTTACCGCTGCCTGTCGCTCCCGCGATGGCGACGACCGTGTGGTACGAGGAGAGCCGCTGGCGGGCGGAGGCCTCCTCCAGAACATGTCCGGCCTCGGCGAGGAGGGCGGAGTCCAGCCGGGCTCTGGAGAGGCCCACCAGCTCGCCGAGGGCGTCCAGACGTCTGCGCAGGGAGCCGCCGTACGCACCTCCGATGGGCGTGTGCTCCTCGCTCTCGCCGGAGGCGCTCCCGCTGCCGTCCTGGGCGCCGGTCAGGCCCTGTACGCCGTGCACGGCGTACACGGCGTCGCGCGCGCTCTGTACGCCGTGCGCGGAATGGAGGCCGCTGGGAACGCCGCTGAGGTCGCCCACCTCCTCCAGTCCCTCCAGGTCGGCGTCGAGGTCGCCCTTCTCGGCGGCGCGGCGGGCGATGAAACCGTCGTCCCAGCCGCCGGAGGTTCCCTTGGCGGCGCCCGCCTCGGCGGCGGCGCCGGATTCGTCCGTCGACCTCGCACTCCCGGCGTCCTCGGAGCCCACGGAGCCACTACCGGCGTTTTCATCCTCGGAACCGCCCAGGGATTCGCCGCCCGGGGATTCGCCATCCCTGGATTCGCCGCCGTGAGATTCGCCGCCGTCGGCGGCCTTGTCCGCCCTCTTCACATGGCCCGCACCATTCACATTCTTTGCATTATTTGCGCTATTCACGTTATCCGTGTTATCTGTGTTATCCGTAACAGCGGTCACATCGGCCACTTCGGTCATCTCTCCTTCTGGAGTACGGACAGCGCGGCGATCAGCTCGGCCTGCGGCTCCGGCGTCACCTCAAGGGCGTCGAGAGGTGCCAGCCGCCG
>NZ_FMDK01000900.1 GCF_900091995.1 Streptomyces sp. MnatMP-M17 | reverse complement strand
GGCGACGGTCGGCCGGCAGGCCGAGGCGGCGGTGGCGCCCGCCCTCCCCCCACGGACGGGTAAGATGACCTTTACGGCAGACGAGCCGGGCGGACGGCCGCGTGGAGGTCCCTGTGGATCTCCCCGAGGAACGTCCGGACTCCACACGGCAGGGTGGTGGGTAACGCCCACCCGGGGTGACCCGCGGGACAGTGCCACAGAAAACAGACCGCCGGGGACCCAGGTCCCCGGTAAGGGTGAAACGGTGGTGTAAGAGACCACCAGTGCCCAGGGTGACCTGGGCAGCTAGGTAAACCCCACCCGGAGCAAGGTCAAGAGGGGCCACCGCGAGGCGGCCCTGCGCGGACGATCGAGGGCTGCCCGCCCGAGTCCGCGGGTAGACCGCACGAGACCGGCGGCAACGCCGGCCCTAGATGGATGGCCGTCTCCCGGCCGGCCGCGAGGCCGCCCGGCGACAAAATCCGGCGTACAGCCCGACTCGTCTGCCGTCACCTGTGGTTTTGCTTGGGAAAGGGCCTCTGACCTGCGTCGGAGGCCCTTTCCCCGCCACTGCGCCCACCGGTACGACTGTGAGTACCGCCAGGTACCCTCAGACACATCGTCAACGCGGCCCGACGGGCTTCCGTTCCACTCCGGTGGAGTCTCGAAGGACATGCCCCCACCCGCACGAGTCTCTTCGTGCTGCCCGGCGCCTCGGAGGTGCGTTCCTGGGAGCGCAGCATCCCTCTTCTGGCCGCCGCGCTCAACGACGCCGGCCTGGGCGACGTCGAGGTCAAGCTGGAGTACGCGCTACCGCTGAACAGCAAGCGCGCCGACGTCGTCCTCGCCGGATTGCATCCGGTCACGCAGGAACCGTCCTACGTTGTGGTGGAGTTGAAGCAGTGGAGCCAGGCTGCTCCGCACGAGGACGACCCCACCCTGTGCCATGTCGACGCCTACGCGCACCCCGTGCTCAATCCGATCGAGCAGGTGCGGCGATACTGCGACTACCTGGTCAACTTCAACGGCGCGGTGGCCGAGCACGGCGAGCGGATCCAGGGCGTGGCAGGGTCAGTCCGTGCGCCCGCAGGAGGTCGGCACGGCCGCTCTCGTGGAGGACGCGGCACGGCGCTACGACGCCCACCTGCCCGTTGCCGCCTGCGGGAACAGTTCCGGTGCGGCGGCAGCGACGCCTATATCCGCCGGGTGCGCGGTGCGCTGGGGGGAGGGGAGGAGGCGGGCGTCAAGCGAGTCGCCGTTCCCGGGTCGTTCGATCGAATCTGACGAATCCGGTCACGACGTGCAAGCTTGTACTCAACGGGGTTCATCGGTTTCCACTCCTGAGCGTGAGCTGGGAATGGCAGGGATCGTCCTACCGGGCATCCGCAGTCACATCGCGTGAGACACGCGGTGGAGACCACTCGTCGCACATCGCCGAGGACCGGCACCTGAAACACCGCCGGCATACCCTCCGGGAAGGTGCGCAGCGGGTAACCACGTTGGTGCACACGCCAGTTGGTACAGATCGATTTTGGACGCCGCGGTGTCTCCGCCCGGCCGCCGCACGCGATCGCGCCGGAAGGGACGGCGTCGATCGCGATGACATCGACTGTGTGGAGTTTGCGCATTTCCACCTGAAGGCGTTGGTGAGGCTCCAGGATATTGGCGGTCCGCGCATCACAAAGTAACCGGACTCGGCTGATAAGGGGGGAATGCCCCGTACTCCTGTCCTTCACCGTCTCTTTTCATGGCGCGGCCAGCCACTAGGATCTGCGTCAAGGATCTGACCGCGGGGAACGGTCGCCCTTGCGGGACACGAGGAGCGGGGAAGAGGCATGCGGGAAGGCCGGTGGGTCACGGTCACCGAGTCCGAGTTCGATCACGAACGCCGCGGCCTGGACGCGATCCGCGAGAAGCTGCCGGACTCCGACCCCTGGCGTGCCTGGTCGAACTTCACCTTCACCGCGAACACCGGCCACGTCCGCGAGGTCGACCTGCTGGTCGTCACGCCCGGCGGCGTCTGCATGATCGAGCTGAAGGACTGGCACGGCTCGGTCACCTCCGAGAACGGCACCTGGGTGCAGACCACGCCCGGTGGCCGCCGCCGTACGCACGGCAATCCGCTGCACCTGGTCAACCGCAAGGCCAAGGAACTGGCCGGCCTGCTCGCGCTGCCCGGGGGCAAGCGGGTCTGGGTAGCGGAGGCCGTCTGCTTCACGGACAACAGCCTTCGTGTACGCCTGCCCGCCCACGACCAGAACGGCGTCTACACCGTCCACCAGCTGGTCGAGATGCTCAAGCAGCCCCCGCGTGACGAGCGGCGCCGTATCACCGCGATCAGCTCGCGTGAGATCGAGGCGGCACTCAAGAACATCGGCATCCGCAAGAGCGACGCGCAGTACAAGGTCGGCCCGTACGAGCTGGAGCGGAAGTCCTTCGATTCCGGGCCCACCTGGGCGGACTACCTCGCCCGTCACAGCGACCTTCCCGAGGCTGCCCGCGTCCGTATCTATCTCAGCGAGCGCGGCTCCGACGCCTCCCTGCGCCAGTCCGTCGAGAACGCAGCCCGGCGCGAGGCCGCGGTGCTGGGCCGTTTCAAGCACCCGGGCGCGGTCGAACTCAAGCAGTACTTCCCCTCCGGGCACGCGGCCGGCCCCGCGCTGATCTTCGACTACCACCCGGACACCCTGAAGCTGGACGAGTACCTGGTCCAGTACGGCGAGAAGCTGGACATCCTCGGCCGGATGGCGCTGGTCCGTCAGCTCGCCGAGACCATGCGCTCCGCGCACTCCAGCCGCATCCACCACCGGGCGCTCGCCGCCCGCTCCGTGCTCGTCGTCCCCCGGCCGCGCGGCAGGAAGGGCCGGGCGGTGGGGGAGGAGGCCGCCTGGCTCACCCCGCAGCTCCAGATCTCCGACTGGCAGATCGCCACTCAGCGCAGCGGCGACTCCTCCCAGGGCCAGGGCATGACCCGCTTCGCGCCGACCGCCCTGTCCGCGATGCACCTGGCCGACGACGCCGACGCCTACCTCGCTCCCGAACTCACCGCCCTCAACCCCGACCCGGTCCACCTCGACGTGTACGGGCTCGGCGTCCTCACCTACCTGCTGGTCACCGGCAAGGCCCCGGCCGCCAGCCAGGCGGAGCTGCTGGCCCGCCTGGAGGCGGGGGAGGGCCTTCGCCCCAGCTCCCTGGTGGACGGCCTGTCGGAGGACGTGGACGAGCTGGTGCAGGCCGCCACCGCCTACCGGCCCGGCCAGCGCCTCTCCAGCGTCGACGAGTTCCTGGAGCTGCTGGAGGTCGTCGAGGACTCCCTCACCGCCCCGGCCCCGGCGGCCACCGCTACAGAGGGGCCGGGTGACGAGGACGACGGGACCGCCGCCGACAAGGATCCGCTGGAGGCCGTCGCCGGTGACGTGCTGGCCGGACGGTGGGAGATCCGCCGCCGCCTCGGCACCGGCTCCACCAGCCGCGCCTTCCTCGTCCGCGACCTTCAGGCCGAAGCCCGCAGGACCCGCCCGCTGGCCGTGCTCAAGGTCGCTCTCTCCGACAGCCGCAGCGAGATCCTCGCCCGCGAGGCCGAGGCCATGGGACGCCTGCGCCCCCACTCCGGCATCATCCGCCTCGTCGAACCCGAGCCGCTGCACATCGGCGGCCGTACCGTCCTGGCACTGGAGTACGTCGGCGACGAGCGCGACGACAACGGACAGGGAACCGAGGGCGGCGGACGCCCGCGCCGCCGTGAGGAGACCGTCGCCCGCCAGCTCCGCGAGAACGGCCGCCTCCAGGTCGACCAACTGGAGGCGTACGGCGACTACCTCTTCGGAGCCGTCGACTTCCTGGAGGGTGAGGGCGTCTGGCACCGCGACATCAAGCCCGACAACATCGCCATCCGCATCCGCCCCAACCGCACCCGCGAACTCGTCCTCATCGACTTCTCCCTCGCCGGCTACCCGGCGAAGAGCACCAACGCGGGCACCGACGGCTACCTCGACCCCTTCGTCGACGTCATCACCCGCGGCTCGTACGACTCGCACGCCGAGCGGTACGCCGTCGCCGTCACCCTGCACCAGATGGCCTCCGGCGAACTGCCCAAGTGGGGCGACGGCAGTGTCCTGCCCCGCATGACCGTCGCGAAGGAGTGGCCGTACCCGACCATCGCGGCCGAGGCCTTCGACCCGGCCGTACGGGACGGTCTCGTCGCCTTCTTCCAGAAGGCCCTGCACCGCGACGCCGGCCGGCGGTTCCCCGAGCTGAAGCCGATGCGGGACGCCTGGCGCAAGGTCTTCCTCGACGCCTCCCAGACCGTCCCGTCCAGCCACCGTTCCCGCCACCCGGCCGCCGCGACCACGGGGGAGGGGACACCCGCCGAGGGCACCGCCGCGGTGGCGATCGCGGAGGCCGAGCCGGAGACCGCCGAGCAGCAGCGCGACCGCCTCGCCGCCGAGGTCACCCGAGACACCCCGCTGACCGTCTCCGGCCTCACGCCCGCCGCCCAGTCCTTCCTGTACGGCCTCGGCATCACGACGGTCGGCGAACTGCTCGACTACAGCCGCCGCAAGCTCGTCAACGCCCCCGGACTGGGCGCCAAGACCCGCAACGAGGTCCAGCAGCGCCAGCGCGAGTGGGGTGAGCGGCTGCGCGAGATCCCCGTCTCGCCGCTGACCCCGAAGGGGCGCGCGGAGGCCAAGGAGGAGCTGGAGCAGCTCACCGCCGCAGAGTCGGCTCTCGTGGCTCACCTTGCGACGGGCGAGTCGGCGGGTGCGCTGCCCGCCCGCACCCTGCGCTCGGTCAGCCTCGACACCCTCGCCACCGTCTTCGTGCCCGCCGTCAACAACAACGGCTCCAACCGCAACAAGGCGGAGATGGTACGGCTGTTGCTGCGCCTGCCCGACGAGCACGGGGTCCTGCCCGACATCGGGGTTTGGCCGAAGCAGAAGGATGTCGCGGAGGGTCTTGGGCTGAGCCAGGGCCGCATCCCGCAGTTGCTCAAGGACGAGCGCAGGCGTTGGAAGGCGGAGCCCGCCGTCCAGGCACTGCGCGAGGAGATCATCGACCTGCTGGTGAGCATGGGGCGCGTCGCCTCGGCGGTGGAGATCGCGGATGCCTTGGCGGTCCGGCGCGGCACGCATCTCGCGGGGCGTGAGCAGCGGCGCGCGATGGCGCTGGCGGCCGTACGGGCCGTGGTCGAGGTCGAGCAACTGCTGCCGCAGGAAGCCGAGTTCCAGCACCAGCCGAACCGCAAGGCGACGGACGAGTCCCTGGGCGCCGGCCTGCTCGCGCTCGACGTACGGGAGAACGACGGCCCGGACACCCCGACTGCGCCCGGCTTGCTGGAGTACGCGACCCGACTCGGCAAGACGGCCGACCGGCTCGCCAGGCTGGACACCCTGCCGACGGCGGCCACCGTGCTCGCCGAGCTGGGCGCG
>NZ_FMDK01000901.1 GCF_900091995.1 Streptomyces sp. MnatMP-M17 | reverse complement strand
GCCGCTCGGCGGCCTCCTAGGCGGGCGGCGCACCGCCCGGCGGCGCCGTCCCTCGGCCCGAGAGCACCTCTCCGTACGCCTGCATGAGGTCCGGCAGGCGTAGCGTCGCCAGGTCGTCGCGGGTGGGCGTGCCGGTGTAGCCCGAGAGGCGCAGATCCCGGTACGCGCAGCTCTTCTCGTACAGCGTGCGGACAAAGCGGCCGTTGCCCAGTTCGTCGATCCAGCCCTGGTCCACGACGTGCCCGCTGATCGACAGCAGCTCGTCCACGGACTCCTCGTCCCAGAGGTCGCCGTTCTCCGAGGCCAGTACACGGCCGATGGCGGTCAGCTCCAGCGGACGGTAGCTGGGGAAGTCGACGCGGCTGGTGAAACGGGACGAGAGGCCCGGATTGGTGGCCAGCAGCCGGTCCATGCCCTCCGGGTAGCCGGCGAGGATGACCACGAGATGGTCCCGGTTGTCCTCGGCGCGCTTCAGCAGTACCTGGAGGGCCTCGTCGCCATACGCGTCGCCCTTGGTGTATCCGGAGTTGGAGAGGCTGTACGCCTCGTCGACGAAGAGCACACCGCCGATCGCGGAGTCGATCAGCTCGTTCGCCTTGACCGCGGTCTGTCCCAGGAACTCGCCCACCAGATCCGCCCGCTGGGCCTCGACCAGATGGTCGCCGCCGAGCAGCCCGAGGGCGTAGAAGATCCGGCCGAGGATGCGCGCGACGGTGGTCTTGCCGGTGCCCGAGGGACCGGAGAAGACAAAGTGACGTTTCGGCGGCTGGACGGGCAGTCCCTCGCCGGCCCGGAGCCGGGCCATGTTGAGCTGCGCGGAGATCGCCTTGACCTGGCGTTTCACCGGCTCCAGACCGACCATCCGCTCCAGCTCGGCCAGCGCCTCGGCGAGTAGCGCCGGATCGGTCGGGCCCTCCGGGAACCTGGGCTGGGCCGGCTGTGTGGGCGGCGGCACCTTCTCCCGTACGTCGTCGCGCGCCGGTGCCGGGACCGAGCCGCCCATCACGGGCGGGCTCTCGCGGCCGAGCAGTACGTCCGAGCCGGCCGGCTCCTCGCTCTCGCCCTGCGCGTCCGCCGCGTCCTGGCCGAAGCCGGCCAGTGCCACCGAGGCCAGTCCCACCGGATCGTCCGGTCCTTCGTAGCCGTCGAAGTCGGTGATCGCGGCCAGCCGGGCCGCCGTGTCCATGAACGCCGGATCGAGCCGGTGCACGGCCCGGTAGAGAGGTAAGGCGGCGGCGCTGCGCCCGGTGCCCTCATGGGCGCGGGCCAGCCAGTACCGCAGCTCCTTGCGCTGGGGCTGTTCGCTGCGGCAGCGCATCAGCGCGGTGGACAGCAGCGGCAGGGCCTGCCCGTACATCTCCAGCCGGACCCGGGCCATCCCGCCGAAGAGGCCTGCCTCGATGCCCAGCAGCGGATCGTTGACGAGCGGCTCGGTATGGCGTACGAGCTGGTCCCAGTCCTTGACCAGATAGGCGCGGCAGGCGTGCAGGAACCGCACCTGCGGATCGGCGTCCACGGGCGGCAGTCCCGCCAGCGCCCGGTCCAGCTCCGGTACATGCCGGCCGTCCAGCCAGTGCGAGGCGTGGGCGAGCAGCAGATCGCGCCCGTTCTCCAGCACGGGCTGGACCCACCAGCCCAGCCAGTACCAGGAGTTGAGAGTACGGCGATGGCGGGGGGGCG
>NZ_FMDK01000903.1 GCF_900091995.1 Streptomyces sp. MnatMP-M17 | reverse complement strand
GCCCGGGAGCGGCGGTGGCGGGGAGCGGGGCGAGCAGCAGAGCACCGGCCGTAACGGCGGTGGTCAGCAGGACGGGTCTGGGTATCCCCATGCGTCTGTACCCTCCGAGCTTTCGGAAATGATCAGAAGTGATCGGTGATATAGAGAATCGATCGACAGTGATCGGTATGCAGGGTTTACAGGGTGGGCGACCGAACGACAAGAGGGTGTCCACGTCGTGGGTAGGGTGAACCCCATGCATGATCTCGGGGCCGGCTTCGGCTATTTGATGAAGGGCCAGCGCTGGGTCGCGGGCCATGGCCGATGGCTCGGATTCGGGCTGCTGCCCGGACTGGTCACACTGGTGCTGTACGCGGGCGCGCTCGTCGCGCTCTTCTACGGCGCCGACGATCTCACGGCCTGGGCGACTCCGTTCGCCGACGACTGGTCCTCGCCCTGGCTCGGTCTCTTCCGTGGCTCGCTGACCGTGCTCCTCTTCGCGCTCGGCCTCTTTCTCGCCGTGGTCACCTTCACGGCCGTGACCTTGCTGGTCGGCCAGCCCTTCTACGAGTCGCTCTCGGAGGCGGTCGACCGCGCCGAGGGCGGTGAGGTCCCCGAGTCGGGCCTGCCGCTCTGGCGCGAACTCCTGATCTCCGCCCGGGACAGCCTGCGGATCCTGGTACGGGTGACGCTGTACGGCGTCCTGCTCTTCGCGCTCGGTTTCATCCCGGTGATCGGGCAGACCGTGATTCCCGTGCTCGGCTTCTGTGTGTCCGGCTTCTTTCTGACGGAGGAGCTGACGGCGGTGGCGCTCCAGCGGCGCGGTGTCGAGCTGAAGGAGCGGGTGGCCATGCTCCGGGGCCGGCGGATGCTGGCCCTCGGCTTCGGTGTGCCGCTGACGCTCGCCTTTCTCGTACCGGTCGTGGCGGTGTTCCTGATGCCGGGCGCGGTGGCCGGAGCCACGCTGATGGCCCGTGAGCTGGCGGCGGCGCCGGAGGACGCGCCGGACGGTGCGGCGAGCGGCGGAGCGAGCGGCGAGGGTGCGCCCAGGACGGGCGCACCGCTCACTCTCGACAAGTAGGCGCTGTACGGGCGCGCTGTACGGCCGGACTTCGCGGCCATGTCGGGGCCGTCCGGTCCGGTCCGTCCGGTCCGGTCTGGTCCGGTCCGTCCGGTCTGTCGCGTCCGCCGTGGCCGCTGCGTCCGCCGTGTCAGGAGGACTCGGCGGCCACCGTGATGATCGCCCTGATCTGGGCGATGATGTCCAGCCGGTTCTGGATGAACTCGGGATCGGTCACCGTCCCGGTCGCCGGATCGGTGTTCCCGGCCCCGAACTGGAGGACGGGCGTGTGCACATGGCCGCCCGGGATGTCCAGGCCGAGCCGGTCGCGCAGCAGCGTCGCCCGGTAGGCGATCTCGTTGGAGAGATAATCCCCGCCGCCGCCCGCGCGGGCGGCGGAACCGGGCGTCGGTCCGTCCGGCCGTACCACCGGAGCCGTCGCGCCCGCCGGGATCTCGGTCACCGAGGTGTTGTCGTACACCGGGAACCGTCCGGTCGCCGCCGCCGTGATCTCGGCGTACGGCAGGCTGGTCACCGTCCACTGCGGCTGTGAGGCCGGATCGCTCACCGGCACGAGTCCGGTCTCGGAGACATTGTCGTTGTCGCCGAATCCGCCGCGCCAGGCGCCGTTGAAACGCTCGACATCGATCCGGCCTACCCGGCCCTGGCTCACCGTGGTGAACAGATCGGCCCGGGACAGCGGGCCGCGCAGGGCCCGTTCCACCGTGCCGTCGGCGAAGTCCGCCCAGCGGACCGGGAAGACGGCGGTCTCGACACGGGCCGGACCGTCGGCGGTCCTGATGACCGTGCCGTCTAGGGCCAGCGCCGTCGCTCCCGACGGATTACTGATCCGGATGTCACGGTCCAGGGTGAACGGATCGAAGCCGGTCATCACGATGCGCTTGACGCCCTGCCGGCTCTTGCCCTTGTTCTTGTCGCCGCCCTTGCCCTTGCCCTGGTCCGCCTTTCCTCCGGAGAAGGTCAGGGAGTCCTGGCCGCGCGAGGTGCGCTCCAGTGTGCCGAGCAGAGCCGAGCGCGCGGCTTCGGAGAGGCGGAACTCCGGTTCCCACCCGCGCAGTTCACGTGTCATCCCGAGCCGCGCCCAGTACAGCGGACGGTCGTCGTCCCGGCTCAGATCACCGCCGGCGGGACCGCGGCCCTGCGCCCGGTCCACCGCCCGCTGCCACAGCCGCGCACCCTGGCGCCCGACGGTCCGCTCCGCCTCGGCGTAGGAGTGCGCGTGGCGCAGTGACCGTACGAACTCCGGCGCCACGCCGTCGAAACCGCTGCGCCGCAGGATCTCCTGCGGCACGGCCCGGTCGAGACGCTGCTCCTC
This sequence comes from Streptomyces sp. MnatMP-M17, assembly GCF_900091995.1. Classification (GTDB taxonomy): domain Bacteria; phylum Actinomycetota; class Actinomycetes; order Streptomycetales; family Streptomycetaceae; genus Streptomyces. The sequence continues at coordinate 5,664 of NZ_FMDK01000903.1, read as the reverse complement.
GACGGTGAGGGCCACGGCGGTCCCAGCCGTCTCCGTGGTCTTGGCGGCAAGGGCCGGTCGGGCGGTGGCGAGCGGCAGCGGCGCGGCCAGGGTGAGTGCGGTGGCGGTGAGCAGTACGAGTCCGGTCAGCTCCGGGCGTATCCGTCCGCGTGTCCATACGCGTACACCTGTCCGGCTCATGGGCCTCATGAGTCTCACGGGAGTCCTTCCGTCGGGTGGCGGAAGTATCGCCTCCGTACCGGTCTTCTGACCATGGCGCCTGACCGGCCGTAACTCCGGTCACCGACCGGTCGGTTGCGCGCACCGGCCGGCCGGTTCCCGTGGACAGGGCCGGTCAGTCCCGCGGACCCGGGCCTCCCGCGCGCAGCAGTGTCAGAAAGTCGCGGAACGCCGCCGGCATGTCCACCGACTCCGGGTTCAGCAGCCACTGGTACTGGAGTCCGTCCATCACGGCGGTCAGCAGCGGCGCGGCCTGCTCCGGAGTGAGCCCGCCCGGCAGCCGGTCGCCGAACTCGTCGCGCAGCACATCCGCCATCTCGCTGCGCACCTGCTCATAGCGGTGGCTGAAGAACTCCCTGGCCGGATGATCCTCCGTCACACTCTCGCCGAGCAGCGCCGAGAAGGTCTGCACGATCCCCGGGCGCATCGCGTTGTACTCGACCAGCGAAGTCAGCAGCTCCAGCCGCCAGCCCTGCCGGCCGCCGCTCCCGCCGCCCGTGTCCCACTGGTCGCGCTCCTCCAGTACGGCGACGAGCAGCGCCTCCTTGGTGCGGAAGTAGTGGAGCAGCCCTTGCTGGGTAAGGCCGACACGCTCGGCCACCGCGCCCAGGGTCGTGCCCCGGTAGCCGCGCTCGGCGATTACTTCGAGGGCGGCACGGAGGATCTCCGCCCGCCGCTCCTCGCTTCTGGCTCTCGCCATCAGGCCGGATTCCTTTCCGCTCTGTTTTCCGCTCTGTCCGCCGGCTGTCCACCGTCATCCATAAGTAACAAATAGATAACGTAATCTACTCATCTACAGATAATGGGGCCACCATGTCACCATTCACCGGTACTCGACGAGGAGGTACGGCCGTGGCAGGCGCATCCAACACCCGGGCCGATCAGGCCCGCAACGCCGCTGTCGAGGCGGCGCTCGGCAAACTGGATCTGGCCGCCAAGGCCCGGCTGCTGGCCGGCCAGGACATGTGGTCCCTGCCCGCGCTCCCGGAGATCGGTCTTGCCTCCCTGGTGATGTCCGACGGGCCCATCGGAGTCCGTGGCGTCCGCTGGACCGCCGACGATCCGTCCGTCGCCTTGCCGTCGCCGACCGCGCTCGCCGCCTCCTGGGATCCGGAGCTGGCCCGCCGGGCGGGCAGGCTGCTCGCGCAGGAGGCCCGTCGCAAGGGTGTCCATGTGCTGCTGGCGCCCACCGTCAATCTGCACCGCTCGCCGCTCGGCGGGCGCCACTTCGAGGCGTACAGCGAGGATCCGTATCTGACCGGCGAGATCGGTACCGGATATGTCCTGGGCGTCCAGGACGGCGGAGTCGGCACCACCGTCAAGCACTTCGTGGCCAATGACGCCGAGACCGACCGCTTCACCGTCGACAACATCGTGGCGCCGCGCCCGCTGCGCGAGCTGTATCTCGCTCCGTTCGAGGCCATCGTGGCCAATGCCCATCCCTGGGGCATCATGGCCGCGTACAACCAGGTCAACGGCTCGACCATGACCGAGCACGGCTATCTCCAGAACGAGGTCCTGCGCGGCGAATGGGGCTTCGACGGCTTCATCGTCTCCGACTGGCTGGCCGCGCGCTCCACTGTGGGCGCCCTTCTCGGTGGTCTCGACGCCGCGATGCCGGGACCGAGAACGGTCTACGGCGAGGCGCTCGTCGCGGCCGTAGGCGCCGGTGAGGTGGAGGAGCCCGCCGTGGACGAGGCTGTGCGGCGCGTGCTGCGGCTCGCCGCCCGCGTCGGCATCCTCGACGGCGCACCGCCGGCCGTCACCGGACATCCGGCGCCGGTCGACGGCGACGCGCTCGCCCGCGAGGTCGCCCGCCGCTCGTTCGTCCTCGTACGCAACGAGATACTGGACGGCCGGCCCGCGCTGCCCCTCGATCCGGCCGCGACCGGCACCGTCGCGCTCATCGGCGCGGCGGCCCGTGACGCCCGTATCCTCGGCGGCGGTTCCGCCGTGGTCTTCCCGGACCATGTCGTCTCACCGCTCGACGGTCTCACCGCGGCCCTTCCCGAGGGCGCCCTGACCTATTCGATCGGCGCCGATCCCAGTGATGAACTCGCCGCCGCCGACCAGGGATTCGAGCTGACCGCCGTCTGCCGCGCGGCGGACGGACGGCTCCTCGGGACCGCCACCGTGCCGGGCGGCCGGGTGCAGTGGGCGGGCAGCGACCTGCCCGACGGTGTCACCCACGACGAGCTGCACACCGTCGAGCTGACCGGCTCCTTCGTCCCTCGCGAGAGCGGGAGGCACTCCTTCGGCACTCGCGGTCTCGGCGGTTTCGTGCTCACCGTCGGCGGCGAGGTCCTCTTCGACGGTACGGAGGAGCCGAAACCGGCCTCCGATCCGTTCGAGGAGTTCTTCGGCGGCCCGGTGGAGCGCGCACACGCGGAGCTGACCGAGGGCGAGCGCGTCGAGATCTCCCTCCTCCACACCGTCCACAAGATCCCGGACGCTCCGATCAAGGCCGTCGCCTTCTCGCTGCTCCATCTCGGCCCGCGCCACGATCCCGACGAGCTGATCGCCGAGGCCGTGGAGGCCGCGCGCGGCGCGGACACCGCCGTCGTCGTGGTCGCCACCACCGAGCGTGTCGAGTCCGAGGGCTTCGACCGGAAGGACCTGAAGCTGCCCGGCCGCCAGGACGATCTCGTACGGGCCGTTGCGGCGGTCAATCCGAACACCGTGGTGGTCGTCAACACCGGCTCTCCGGTGGAGCTGCCCTGGCGCGAGTCCGTGGCCGCGATCCTGCTGAGCTGGTTCCCCGGCCAGGAGGGCGGCGCCGCTCTCGCCGATGTGCTGCTCGGCGCCGAGGAGCCCGGCGGCCGGCTGCCCACCACCTGGCCGGTCGCCCTGGCCGACGTGCCGGTCTCGGTGACCACTCCCGACGGAGGCGAACTCCACTACACCGAGGGCCTGTTCATCGGCTACCGGGCCTGGGAGCGCGCGGGAACGGCTCCCGCGTACGCCTTCGGCCACGGCCTCGGCTACACCGACTGGGAGTACGAGACGATCGCGGCCACCGCCGACGAGGCCCGGGTGCGGCTGCGCAACACCGGTGTCCGCGCGGGCCGTGAGGTCGTCCAGCTCTATCTGGCACCCGCGGCCGGCACCTCCGCGGCCGGCAACTCCGACAGCGCCGACAGTGTGGAGCGTCCCGCGCGCTGGCTGGCGGGCTTCGCCACCGTCGAGGCGGGCCCGGGAGAGACCGCGGAGATACGGATCCCGCTGCCCCGCAGGGCCTTCGAGATCTGGGACGAGGAGGCCGGCGCCTGGTCGTTCGTGCCCGGCACCTACGAGGTCCAGGCGGGCCGCTCGGTCGCCGACCGCAGGCTGAGCGCCACGGTGGAGGCGCGCGCCGGCGCGTGAGGACCTGAGGACGGCCCCGGGACGGACGCACCTGACAGCACCGTCCCGGGCCCGAGCCGCCCGGTGGTCCGGCCGCCCGGTGGTCCGGCCGCCCGGTAGTCCGGCCGGACCGGCTACCGGACGCCGGAGCTACCGGACGCCGAAGCGGTAGACCGTGGTCGAACGGAACTCCTCGCCCGGCCGCAGCACGGTGTCCGGGAACTCCGGGCGGTTCGGCGAGTCCGGGAAGTGCTGGGTCTCCAGCGCCACACCGTCACCGGGACGGTACGGCTCACCGTCGAAGTGGTCCCCGGTGTAGAGCTGGAGCCCGGGCTCCGTCGTGGTGATGGTCAGCACCCGGCCCGAGACCGGGTCGTACAGCTCCGCCGCCGGTTCGTCACCGTCGAGGACGAAGTTGTGGTCGTAACCGGAGCCCACCGCGCGCGGCTTGCGGAAGTCGAAGCGCGTCCCGTCGACCGCCGCGAGCTCTCCGGTCGGCAGCGCGGCGGAGTCCACCGTGGTGATATGGCCCGCCGCGATCCGCAGTTCATGCCCGGTTGTGCTGCCACTGCCTGCGCCGCCCAGATTCCAGTACGTGTGGTTGGTCAGATTCACCGGTGTCGGAGCGTCCGTCACCGCGCGGTAGTCGATCCGCAGCGCGCCGTCCGCGTCCAGCGAGTAGGTCGCCGAGACATCCAGCCGGCCCGGGAATCCCTCCTCGCCGTCCGGGCTGGTCCGGAACAGCCGTACTCCGTGGTCGCCGGCCCGCTCGGCCTCCCAGACGCGCCGGTCGAAGCCGCGCTCACCGCCGTGCAGACAGTTCGGCCCGTCATTGGGCACCAGTCGATGGGTCCGGCCGTCCAGCGTGAAGGCCGCGCCCGCGATGCGGTTCGCGTACCGTCCGACCAGCGCTCCGAAATACGGGCCGCGCGAGCCCAGATAGCCCGTGACATCGGCGAAGCCGAGCGCCACATCGGCGACGGTCCCGTTCCGGTCGGGAATCTCGACCGACTGCACGACGCCGCCGTACGTCAGCAGACGCAGCCGGGTCCCGGCCCGTTCGAGGGTCCAGCGGTGAACGGGCGTACCCTCGGGGGCCGCGCCGATGCGCTCCGTGTTCATGACAGTCACGATCAAGCACACTACGCCGGGCCGGCCCGAGCGGCTACGGCCCTCCTAGGCCCTGTCCAACAGCGGCCCTGTCCCACGGCCTGCGACGCCTACGCGGGCGGATCCGCCGCGGTGATATTGCGGTACGCGATCTCCGCGAGCCGGCTCTGCCCGTTCTTGCTGGGATGGAACCAGTCCCAGTGGCTGAGCTGCTCCCCGGTGAACCGGTAGTCGAAGACCGCGCCGCCGTCGTACCGGCAGCGCAGATCCTTCGCGCAGACCTCTTTCAGCACCTTGTTGTAGGCCACCACCCGCTCGTACACCAGATCCCGGCGCTGCTGCGCCCGCTCGCTCATGTCCTGCGAGTCCCCGAGCATCGAGGCACAGATGCCCAGCTTCCAGATCTGCCGGCCCAGCGGATTGCCACGGCCGGTGGACCAGAGCCGCTTGAGATCCGGCACGCTCGACACATACACCTGCGCCTTGGGCGCTCCGGCGCGCAACTGGCGCATCGACGCCTCGAACGAGGTACGGAAGTCCTCCACCGGCGTCATCTGCTTGGGCGAGTCCCGGCAGGCGTCATTGGCGCCCACCATGACCGTGACCAGCTCGGGCCCGTGCTGCGCCGCCTGGGCCATCTGGCCGGGCAGATCGGCCATCCGGGCACCGGTCACCGCGTGGTTCCAGCTCCGCTGCTTCACCGCGGGCGCGCCCAGGAGTCGCAGCGAGAGACTGCGCACCTCCATGTCCGTACCCGTCGACCAGGACACCTCCGGGCAGTCCGCCAGCACCACACAGGCGTCGAAGCCACGGGTGATCGAGTCACCGACCGCGGCCACGGAGGCGGGTTTGCGGTCCCAGACGGGCGTGGGCCGCGGGGACGGAGCGGCGCTCTTCGCGGCGGCGTCCGGGGAGGAGCCGCCCAGGGAGTCGCAGCCGGCCAGCATCCCGGTCCCGGCGAGCACCGCGGCCGTGACGGCGGCGAGCCCGGCG
>NZ_FMDK01000905.1 GCF_900091995.1 Streptomyces sp. MnatMP-M17 | reverse complement strand
GTGGGAGCCGGTGGCCGAGTGGAAGCGGAACCGGCTGCCCACCGTCGCCGCGCCTCCGGTGAGTGCCCAACTGCCTTGCGCGATCGGCCCGGTGATGTAACTCAGGAACGAGGACTTGATGCCCCAGTCGAGCCTGCCGCCCCGCACCGTACGGTCCGCCGCCTGTGCGCCGGCGGCCGGCAGCAGGGCCCCCGGCAGCGCCAGCAGAAGCGCGACGGCGAACGCGCGCACCGGTCTGAAGGACAGCATCGAGTGACTCCCACAGGTGAACGGACCGAGATACAGACATCCTCGGATCTGGCAAGCGAGGTAAGGCTAACCTAAGCTACATCCAGCCCGAACCGGAACCCTCCGTCGGCGGGAATCACAACAAAAAGAACGATCAGGACAACGAACAGGACGGTGCACTCCGTGCGCAGATCACGCCTGACGAGTGCGCTCCTCTCCGCGCTCGCCCTCGCCCTGGCCGCGACCGCCACCGGCTGCGGTGGCGCTGGTGGTGGCGGCAGCGCCGCCCGTGGCAACGGCGACAACGGCGTTACGAAGACGGCCGACCGCGTCCAGCCCTTGGCGGGCATACCGGCACCGCGACTGCCGGTCACGGTGGACTCGGCGGACGGCCGCGAAGTGACGGTCACCTCGGCCGACCGGATCGTGCCGCTGACCGGTTCGCTGAGCGAGATCGTCTTCACACTCGGCCTCGGCGACCGCGTGGTGGCACGCGACATCACCGCCACCTTTGAACAGGCGGCGAAACTGCCGGTGGTGACACGGGCGCACGATGTCTCGGCCGAGGGCGTGCTCTCGCTCAAGCCGACCGTCGTCATCGCCGACACCACCACCGGCCCGGCCGAGGCCCTCGGCCAGATACGGGACGCGGGCATCCCGCTGGTGGTCGTGGCACCGGCGAAGAGCCTCGCCGATGTCGGTGCCCGGATCGACGCGGTGGCCGGCGCGCTGGGCGTCGAGGCGGCCGGCACCGAGCTGAAGGAGCGTACGGACGCGCGGATCGCCGCCGTACAGAAGGACATTCCGGCGCGCGAGGGCGAACGGAAGCCGCGCGTCGCGTTCCTCTATCTGCGTGGCTCGGCCTCCGTCTATCTGCTCGGCGGCGCCGACTCCGGAGCGAGTTCCCTGCTGGAGGCGGCCGGCGCGGTCGACGCGGGCAAGGAGTCCGGACTGCGGAAGGACTTCACCGCGATCACGAGCGAGGCACTGGCGAAGGCCGCGCCCGACGCGATCCTGGTGATGACCAAGGGCCTCGAATCCGTGGGCGGGCCGGACGGCCTGGTGAAGATCCCGGGAGTCGCGGAGACTCCGGCGGGGATGGACCGCAAGGTCGTCTCGATCGAGGACGGCGTACTGCTGAACTACGGTCCGCGCACCGACGAGGTGCTGAAGTCGATCGTCAAGCAGCTCTACGCGAAGGGGAGTTGAGGTGGCGACGACACCGATCGCACGGAAGCCGCCACCAGCCGATACTGGAAGCGGCAACGGCACCCGAAGCAGCAGCAGGAAGCAACTGTCCGCAAGCACCGCCCTGCTGACCGCCGGGCTGCTCGCCGCGCTGGTCCTGCTCTGTCTGCTCTCCGCCGGGATCGGCGCGTACGACATCCCTCTCGGCGATGTCCTCTCCTCCGTCCTGCACCGCACCGGGCTCGGCGGCGCCGCGCTCGACCGCGTGGGCGAGAGCGTCCTGTGGAACGTCCGGCTGCCCCGGGTCGTGCTCGCGCTGCTCGTCGGCGCCTCGCTCGGCTGCGCGGGCGCGCTGACGCAGGGCGTGTTCGGCAATCCGCTCGCCGAACCGGGAGTCATCGGGATCTCGTCGGGCGCGGCGGTCGGCGCGGTCGCCTCGATCGCGCTGGGACTGAGCTTCTTCGGCAACTGGACGGTGACGGTCTGCGCGTTCGTCGCCGGACTGGCGACGGTGCTGCTGGTGTACGCGCTGTCCCGCTCGGGCGGCCGTACGGAAGTGGTCACGCTGATCCTCACCGGCATCGCGGTCAACGCGTTCGCCGGAGCGCTGATCGGGCTCTTCATCTTCTTCGCGGACAACGCGCAGATCACGCAGATCACCTTCTGGCAGCTCGGTTCGCTGGCGCAGGCGACCTGGCCGAAGGTGCTCGCCGTACTGCCGTGCGCGCTGGCCGGTCTCGCCGTGGCGCCTTTCCACGCACGGAAGCTGGACCTTCTCGCGCTCGGCGAGCGGCCGGCCCGCCACCTCGGCGTGGATGTCGAACGGCTCCGTATCGTGCTGGTGCTGGTCGTGGCGCTGCTCACGGCGGCGGCGGTCGCGGTGGCCGGGATCATCACCTTCGTGGGTCTGCTCGTACCGCATCTGCTGCGCATGGCGAACGGTCCCGGCCACCGCTTCCTGGTCCCGGGCAGCGCGCTCGGCGGCGCGCTGGTCCTGGTCGCGGGCGATCTCGCGGCCCGCACGGTCGCCGCGCCGGCGGAACTCCCTCTGGGCGTACTGACCGCGCTCTTCGGCAGCCCTTTCTTCTTCTGGTTGCTGCGCAGAACGCGGCGCAGGCAAGGGGGCTGGGCATGAGAGCCGCCCTCGGACAACACACCCACGCCAACCACGACGTACCCCCCTGCCGGGGGTCCGGGGGTCGCCCCCCGGGCAAGCACAGTTGGCTGCTGCGCAGAACCCGCCGCAGGCAAGGAGGCTGGGCATGAACCTCAAGGCCCTCTTCTCCGTGCGTCGGCGCTCCCTGCCCGCACCCGCCCCGACCGGCACGCCGCTCGCCGAGGTCCGCGGGCTCCATGTCCGGCTCGGGCGGCGCGAGGTGCTGGCCGGTGTCGGTCTGGTCGCGCGCGCCGGTGAAGTGCTCGCGCTCGTCGGGCCCAACGGCGCCGGGAAGTCCACGCTGCTCGCCGCGCTCGCCGCCGATCTGCCGCCCGGCCAGGGCGAGGTACGGATCGACGGGCGCCCTGCGTACGAGTGGTCCGCGCCCGAACTCGCCCTGCGCCGCGCCGTACTGCCCCAGGCCGCCGCGCTCGCCTTCCCGTTCCCGGTCGAGGAGGTCGTACGGATGGGCCGGGCGCCCTGGGCCGGAACACCGCTGGAGGACGAGGACGGGAGCGCCGTCGCGGCGGCGATGGCGGCCACCGAGGTCACCGCGTTCGCCGGGCGGCCCTTCTCCGCGCTCTCGGGCGGCGAACGGGCCCGCGTCGCGCTCGCCCGGGTCCTCGCCCAGCGCGCTCCGCTGCTCCTGCTCGACGAGCCGACCGCCGCGCTCGATCTGCGCCACCAGGAACTGGTCCTGCGGATCTGCCGGGAGCGCGCGGCGGCCGGTGACGCCGTCGTGGTCGTACTGCACGATCTGGGACTCGCGGCGGCGCACGCGGACCGTGTCGCCGTACTGCACAACGGCGAAGTCGCGGCCGAGGGACCGCCCGCCGAGGTCTTCCGCGACGGGCTGCTGAGCCGCGTCTACCGCCAGCCGGTCGAGGTGTTCCCGCATCCGCGTACGGGCGTTCCGCTGGTGATCCCCAAACGCGATCCCCCAAACCGAACAGGAACGGACCGAGAGAGACCTCTTGACCAATACATGACCCGACCATGACCCACCCGAAAGATCCCTGTGACCTCTCCGTGTCCCAGGGATAAACCGCGCGGAGAGTGAGAGCTGAATCACTGGACGAATAGCCATTGCCAAGGTAAGCCTCAGTTAAGTTAGGCCCGCCTCACCTTCAGACTCGTCACCTTCATACTCAGCCACCCTCCCGTCCCATCCCAGCCATCGTGGAGCCCCGCATGCGACCTGTCCGTCTCTCCGTTGTCACCGCAGCCACCGCCGTGGCTGCCCTGACCGCCGTCACGGGCTGCGCCGAGAAGAGCGACGCCAAGGCCGGCGACGGTGCCGGCGCCGTCCAGGTCACCGCGAAGGACGACGCCTGCGAGCTCTCCAAGAACGAGTTCCCGGCCGGACATGTGGAGCTGGCCGTCGAGAACAAGGGCTCGAAGGTCACCGAGGTCTATGTCCTCTTCCCGGACGACCGCATCGTCACCGAGCGCGAGAACATCGGTCCGGGCACCAAGGCGACGGTCACGGCCGAGGTGAAGGCCGGTTCGTACGAGATCGTCTGCAAGCCCGGCATGAAGGGCGACGGCATCCGCCAGAAGGTGACCGTCACCGGCGGTACGGCCGTCAAGCGCAGCCCGGAGATGGACGCCGCGGTCGCCGGATACCGTAAGTACGTCCAGGCGCAGGCCGACGAGACGCTGCCGAAGGTGAAGGTCTTCACCGACGCCGTGCGCGCGGGCGATCTGGAGGCCGCGAAGAAGGCGTACGCGCCCTCGCGGATCGGCTGGGAGCGCACGGAGCCGGTCGCCGAGTCGTTCGGTGACATCGATCCGAAGGTCGATGTGCGCGCCGACGGTCTGGAGCCCGGCCAGGAGTGGACCGGCTGGCACCGGCTGGAGAAGGCGCTCTGGGCGGACAAGAAGCTCGGCCCGGAGACCGCTGCGCTCGCCGACACGCTCGACAAGGACCTGACCGACTGGCAGAAGCGCGTCGGCAAGGCGGAGATCACACCGACCTCCATGGCCAACGGCGCCAAGGAGCTCCTCGACGAGGTCGCCGCGGGCAAGGTCACCGGCGAGGAGGAGCGCTACAGCCACACCGACCTGGTGGACTTCAAGGCCAATGTCGAGGGCGCGCAGCAGTCGTACGAGCTGCTCAAGCCGGTCGCCTCGAAGAACGATCCGGCGCTGGTGACGGAGCTGGACAAGCAGTTCTCCGCGCTGAGCGCGCTGCTCGACAAGTACCGGGACGCTCCCGACTCCTACGAGTTCACCTCGTACGAGAAGGTCGGCAAGGCGCAGCGCAAGGAGCTGTCGGACGGTGTCAACGCGCTGGCCGAACCGCTCTCCAAGCTCGCTGCCGCCGTCGTCAAGTAAGGCTCGGGCCATGACGACCGACGACGCTCAAAGCACGCAGGACAAGCAGGGCACGCAGGAGAAACAGAGTCCCTCCCACAGCCCCTCCCGCCGTTCGCTCCTCGGCTGGGGCGGTGCCGGGCTCGCGCTC
>NZ_FMDK01000906.1 GCF_900091995.1 Streptomyces sp. MnatMP-M17 | reverse complement strand
CCGGCGCGGCGCCGCGCGCACTGGACGCTGCTGGCGCAGGCGCGCGCGGTGGAGAACCAGTCGTACGTCCTGGCCTGCGCCACCGCCGGAACCCACGCGGGCGTGGAGCAGTCGGGCCACAGCATCGTCGTGGATCCCTGGGGCGAGGTACTGGCGGAGGCGGGCCCGGACGAGGAGAACCTGACGGCCGACCTCGACCTGACCCGTGTCACCACAACCCGCGCCCAGTTCCCGGCCCTGAAGGACCGCCGCCTGGGCCTGACCCCACCACCCCACCTCCGCGCCTGACGGGGACCCGGCGGTCTTGGACTCGGCGGCCTTGGACTTCGACGGCCTTCCCTCGGTTTCCTTCGGTTTCCCTCGGCCGGCCGGTTCGACACAGCGGTTCACACGGCGACGATTCTGACCTGTTCGCCGCACAGCTTGGTCATGTCATCGACGTCGGACGTCAGTATGACCACGGGACGATGCTGCCTCAGCGCGGTCACGGCCACAGCCGCGTCGATGGCGTACTTGTGGCCGTGCAGCCCGCCCTCCATCAGCAGCTCCGTGGCGGCTTTCGCCTCGTCCTCTCCCACGGCGACGACTCGAAGACCGGAAAGGACCCGGCCCAGCCGGGCCTTGTCCGTGCGGGCGTGCACCGCCTCGATGACGGTGAGCGCGCAGATCACGGTCTCCATGCCCCGTTTCCGCGCTTCGGCGACCAGCGCGACGGTTGACTCGTCGTCGCTCAGCAGCCTGGACAGACCTTCGCTGTCCAGGACGAGTGTTCCCTCGTGGCTCAACTTGCGGCGGGCCACTGCTCCTCCTCGGCGAACACCTCGTCGAAGACCTGACGTGCCCGCCCCTGCGCGGCCTCGGAGACCGGCCCCTTGCGGCGCTCGTAGTCGGCCAGATATTCGTCCAGGATCTGCCCGCGCAGCTCACGCTCCACGGCGGTGGTGATGAACGCGGAGAACTCCCGCTTGCCGACCCGCGCGCGGATCGCCTCGGCGGTTCCCTCGGGCAGGGAAAGGCTGACGCGGGTCGCCGGTCCCTCGCCGATGCTGTATGCCTTCTCAGTCATGGCCAGATTTTATCAAACGAGTAGGAAATGCTCTCGGGCCGGGCACGGTGGCCCTTCGGCCGGGCGCGGCGGCCCTTCGTAAGGCCGTGATACGGCGTTCATAGCCGGATGGCACCCTTGTTCCATGAACGATGCCGTCCCCGCGCCCGTCTCCGTGCCCGCTCCCGCCTCGGCGCCCGCTCCCGCGTCCTCGTCGCGCCGTGTTCGTGTCCGTGCTCCCGAGCTGGTCGGGAAAGGCGGCTGGCTGAATACGGGCGATACCTCGTACACCCTTGCCGACCTGCGGGGACGCATCGTCATTCTGGATTTCTGGACCTTCTGCTGCATCAACTGTCTGCATGTGCTGGACGAACTGCGGGAGCTGGAGGAGAAGCACCGGGACACCGTGGTGATCATCGGTGTGCACTCGCCGAAGTTTGTGCACGAGGCCGAGCATCAGGCCGTGGTCGACGCCGTCGAGCGGTATCAGGTGCATCATCCGGTGCTGGACGATCCTGAACTGGCGACCTGGAAGCAGTACGCCGTACGGGCCTGGCCCACGCTGGTGGTCATCGATCCGGAAGGGTATGTCGTCGCCCAGCACGCGGGTGAAGGGCATGCGCATGCCATTGAGCGGCTGGTCGAGGAGTTGGAGGCCGAGCACACCGCGAAAGGCACGCTCAGGCGCGGCGACGGGCCGTACGTTCCGCCGGAGCCGGTCGCGACCGATCTGCGGTTTCCCGGGAAGGCGCTGGTGCTGCCCGGCGGGAACCTTCTCGTCTCCGACTCGACCCGCCATCAGCTGGTCGAGCTGGCGCCGGACGGCGAGACGGTCGTACGGCGGATCGGCAGCGGCGAGCGCGGCTTCGGGCCGGACTCGTTCAGCGAACCGCAGGGACTCGCCCTGCTGCCCGACGGCAAGGTGATCGTCGCGGACACCGTGAACCACGCGCTGCGCACCTACGATCCGGCCGACGGCGCGATCGAGACCGTCGCCGGGACCGGCAGGCAGTGGTGGCAGGGCTCACCGACCGCCGGGCCCGCCCTGGAGGTGGATCTCTCCTCGCCGTGGGACGTCGCCTGGTGGGCCGGACGGGTGTGGATCGCGATGGCCGGCGTCCACCAGCTCTGGACGTACGACCCGGCCACCGGGACCGTCGAGGTCGCGGCCGGCACCACCAACGAAGGGCTGGTGGACGGGCCGGCCGCCGAGGCGTGGTTCGCCCAGCCCTCGGGGCTCGCGGCGACCGAGGACCGGCTGTGGATCGCCGACTCGGAGACCAGCGCCCTGCGCTGTGTCGAGCGGGACGGTGATGGCGGCGGTGACAGTGATGGCGGCGGTTCCGGTGCCGGTGCCGGGTTTGTCATTCGTACGGCCGTCGGTACCGGGCTCTTCGACTTCGGCCACCGCGACGGCGCCGCCGGACAGGCCCTGCTCCAGCACCCGCTGGGTGTCACCGCGCTGCCCGACGGCTCCGTCGCTGTCTCGGACACGTACAACCACGCCCTGCGCCGTTACGACCCATCGACCGGCGAGGTGACCACGCTGGCGACGGATCTGCGCGAGCCCAGCGACGCGGTGCTCGTCGGCGAGGACATCGTCGTGGTCGAGTCCGCCCGGCACCGGCTGACCCGGCTGCGGCTGCCCGACGAGGCGGTGCGCGTCGAGGCCGTCGCCCATCGCACCCAGCGCGCCGCCACCGATGTCGCGCCGGGCGCGCTCCGGCTGGAGGTGGTCTTCACGGCGCCGAGCGGTCAGAAGCTCGACACCCGCTACGGTCCCTCGACGCGGCTGCTGGTCTCCGCCACGCCGCCCGAACTGCTGGTGGACGGCGGCGGTACGGGTACGGAGCTCAGCCGTGAGCTGGTGCTGGCCGATGTCGTCGACGGCGCTGACGGTGTCACGGAGGGCGTGCTGCATGTCTCCGCGATGGCGGCCTCCTGCGACGACGATCCCGCCAACGAGTACCCGGCCTGCCATGTCCATCAGCAGGACTGGGGTGTTCCCGTCCGTGTCACGGAGTCGGGAACGTCCCGTCTGGGTCTCGTACTCGCCGGGCTCGACGCGTAGCCGGGCATCGGTCGGAGGCGGAGGCCCCGTCAGCCCTCCAGGAACGCCACCAGCGCGTTCGCCAGCAGATACGGGTCGTCCGCGCCGCACAGCTCGCGCGCGCTGTGCATGGACAGGATCGCCACGCCGATGTCGACGGTCTGGATTCCATGCCGGGCCGCGGTGATCGGGCCGATCGTCGTACCGCAGGGCATCGAGTTGTTGGATACGAACGTCTGCCAGGGCACGCCCGCCTTCTCGCAGGCCGCGGCGAACACGCCCCGGCCGCTGCCGTCCGTCGCGTACCGCATATTGACGTTGACCTTGAGGATCGGGCCTCCGTTCGCGCGCGGCTGGTGCGTCGGGTCGTGGCGCTCGGCGTAGTTGGGGTGTACGGCGTGGCCGGTGTCCGACGACAGACAGATCGTGCCGGCGAAGGCCCGCGCCCTGTCCTCGTACGTACCGCCGCGGGCGAGCACCGAGCGCTCCAGCACCGTGCCGAGCAGCGGGCCGTCGGCGCCGGTGTCCGACTGTGAACCGTTCTCCTCGTGGTCGAAGGCGGCGAGGACGGGGATGTACGGGAGCGACGGCGTCCCGGAGCCGTCGGCACCGGCACCGTCCCCGGCCGTGCCGCCTGAGCCTGTTCCGGTCCCGGAGCCGGTGGCGACGGCCGCCAGCGCAGCCGTGCCCGCGTGCACCGACAGCAGATTGTCCATCCGGGGCCCGGCCATCAGATCGCGGTCGCGCCCGAGATAGGCGGGCGGCTCTATGGCGTGCAGCATCAGGTCCCAGCCGGTGATGTCCTCGGCGTCGAGCCCGGCCTCGTCGGCCACGAAGCGGATCAGCTCGCCCTCCTCCGGCTCGCCGAGGCCCCAGATCGGCTGCATGTGCCGCTGTCGGTCCAGCTTGAGACCGTCGGTGTTGACCGAGCGGTCGAGGTGCGGCGCGAGCTGCGGTACGCGCAGCAGCGGGCGGTCGAGACTGACCAGCCGGTGCGAGCCGTCCCGCAGGGTGAGCCGGCCCGCGAGTCCCAGATCCCGGTCCAGCCAGGTGTTGAGCAGCGTCCCGCCGTAGATCTCGACGGCGATCTGCCGCCAGCCGTACGAACCGGTGTCCGGCAGCGGTTTCACCCGCAGATTGGGCGAGTCCGTATGGGCGCCGACGATCCGGAAGGGAGTGTGCGGCGCGGCACCTTCCGGTACGAACCAGGCGACGATCGCGCCGCCCCGGAGCACGAACCGCCCGCCTGCCGACCCGTCCCAGGCGTCCGTCTCCAGCACCTGCCGGAAGCCGGCCTTCTCCAGGCGCTCCGCGGCGTTGGCCACCGCGTGGTACGGCGACGGGCTGGCCGCGAGGAAGGACATCAGGTCGTCGGTGTGGCCGCGGTCGAAGCGGGCGGAAGTGCTCATGGGGTTCACCATAACGACGGCCCAGGACACCGGACCCGTCACCGGCTGCAACGGCGTCCGCCGGGGCGGGACAAGCTCCGCACATAGGGAGAACAGGCACGGACGAAAGGCCGACGGAGGTCGAAGGACGGTCGAGAGGCGGTCGAAAGAGCGCCACCCCGCGCCGCCATGCGCCGCCATGCGCCCCCGCACGCCCCCAAGCGCCGTCCCCGCGCGGGGTCCCGTGGCGCGGACGCCGGTGCCGCCCGGCACGGAAATGGGGCACCTCCTTACGGAGGAGGTGCCCCATACGCATGCCCGCCGACGGCCCACCCGGACCCTAGAACGCCGCCTCGTCCAGGTCCATCAGGGAGTCGTCCACCGACTCGGCCAGCGCGCGCTGCGTCGAGACGTCCGGCAGGACATTCGTCGCGAAGAACTTCGCCGCCGCTATCTTGCCCTGGTAGAACGCCACATCCTTCGTCGCGGCCGTCTCCAGCTTCTCTGCCGCCACCGCCGCGCCGCGCAGCAGCAGATAGCCGACGACCACATCGCCCGAAGCCATCAGCAGCCGCGTCGTGTTGAGCCCGACCTTGTAGATGTTCTTGACGTCCTCGCCGGTGGCGGTGAGGTCCGTCAGCATCCGGCCGACGATCGCCTCCAGATCGGCCGCGGCCTTCGCGAGCGCGTCGCGGGCAGGCGCCAGCTCCGTACCGCCGGTGCCGACGGCGAGGAACTGCTTGATCTCCTCGGCCAGCGAGTTCAGCGCCTGGCCCTGGTCCCGGACGATCTTCCGGAAGAAGAAGTCCTGGCCCTGGATCGCCGTCGTGCCCTCGTACAGCGTGTCGATCTTGGCGTCCCGGATGTACTGCTCGACCGGGTACTCCTGGAGATATCCCGAGCCGCCGAAGATCTGGAGGGCCTGCGCGAGCTGTTCGTACGAGCGCTCCGAGCCGTATCCCTTCACGATCGGCAGCAGCAGATCGTTGAGCCCGTGCAGCGCCTTCGCGTTCTCGCCCTCGGCCTCCTTGACGGCGATCTCGTCCTGGACGGAGGCGGTGTACATGACGAGGGCGCGCATGCCCTCGGCGTACGCCTTCTGCGTCATCAGCGAGCGCCGTACATCGGGGTGGTGCGTGATGGTGACCTTGGGCGCGGCCTTGTCCGTGAACTGGGCCAGATCCGGGCCCTGGACACGTTCCTTGGCGTACTCCAGCGCGTTCAGATAGCCGGTGGAGAGCGTGGCGATGGCCTTCGTGCCGACCATCATCCGGGCGAACTCGATGATGCGGAACATCTGGCGGATGCCCTCGTGCTTGTCACCGATCAGCCAGCCCTTGGCCGGATGGCGGTCGCCGAAGGTCAGCTCGCAGGTGTTGGAGACCTTGAGGCCCATCTTGTGCTCGACGTTCGTGGCGTAGACGCCGTTGCGCTCGCCCAGCTCGCCGGTCTCCTGGTCGAACTCGTACTTCGGTACGAGGAAGAGCGACAGGCCCTTGGTGCCCGGGCCCGCGCCCTCGGGACGGGCGAGGACGTAATGGAGGATGTTCTCCGACATGTCGTGCTCACCGGAGGTGATGAAGCGCTTCACGCCCTCGATGTGCCAGCTTCCGTCCTCCTGCTGGACGGCCTTCGTACGGCCCGCGCCCACGTCCGAGCCCGCGTCCGGCTCGGTGAGGACCATGGTGGAGCCCCACTGCCTCTCCACGGCGATCGCGGCGACCTTCTTCTGCGCCTCGTTGCCCTCCTCGAAGAGGACGCCGGCGAAGGCCGGGCCCGACGCGTACATCCACACGGCCGGGTTGGCGCCGAGGAGCAGCTCCGCGTAGGCCCAGATCAGGGAGCGCGGCGAGGTGGTGCCGCCGATCTCCTCGGGCAGGCCGAGGCGCCAGTACTCGGAGTCCATATAGGCCTGGTAGCTCTTGCGGAAGGCCGCGGGCACCGGAGCCGTGTTGGTCTCCGGATCGAAGACCGGAGGCGTGCGGTCGCCCTGCGCGAACGACTCCGCGAGATCGTTCTCCGCGAGGCGTACGACCTCTTCGAGGATGCTCCTGGCCGTCTCCACGTCCATGTCCGCGAACGGTCCCGTGCCGTACAGCTTGTCGCGCCCGAGCACCTCGAAGAGGTTGAACTCGATGTCGCGGAGATTCGACTTGTAGTGCCCCATGGCGACGACTCCGTAGGTTCCGTAGGTGAGGAAAAGACCAGTAGGCGCGGGTACCGGTAAGTAGCTCCGATGATGCTACCCATCGGTAATAAGATGCAACCCCGATCCGGTTTCTGTGACGAGGTCGACGGGGCTTCCCGGGACGGTATTCCTCAGTACTCTTGCGGTCATGTACGGCTACGACCAGACTCCGGGCGCTCAGCAGCAGTACGTGCACCCGCCGCAGCAGCCGCCACCGCAGCAGCATCAGCAGATGGGCGGTGCCGGCGCGGGCGTCGGCGGATACGGCGAACAGCCGCTGTATCCGGAACCGTCGCCTCCGTCGCTCGGTGACGCGGTGCGCGCGTTCACCACCGGGTCGCTGTCGGCCGAGGACTTCCAGCAGATCTTCGCGACGTCGAAGGTGTACTGCCCGCGCGGCGACAATCCCGGCTTTCTGGCGCTGCACAACACGCAGCAGCCGGTGATCCCGATGTTCAGCACGCTCAAGGAGCTGCGGCGGTACGCGGGCAAGGAGTCGAAGTACTTCGTGATCACGGGTGCGGAGGTGATCGATCTGCTGCCGACGGGGTACGGGTTCGTGCTCGACATGGAGGGCGACCACCGGATGGTGTTCGACGCGAAGGCGGTCGAGCAGATGGTGGACTTCGCGATGCGCCGTATGTACGGCTGATCGCGCGCGGCGGCTGATCGCCGCTTTTCCTGAGGCTTGCTGAGGCTGAGGCCCGTACCGATCCGGTACGGGCCTCAGTCGTGTGCGCGGGCCGGGCGGGAATGAAGTGAGCCTTGCGTGATGTTCACCGTTCAACTAAATTGAGGCAGGACAAACCGAGGAGGCCCTCATGCCCGCTGTGACCGTCGAAAACCCGCTGACCCTGCCCCGGGTGGCGGCTCCGGCCGACGCCGTGGCCCGTCCCGTACTCGCCGTCACGACCGCGCCCAGCGGTTTCGAGGGCGAGGGCTTCCCGGTGCGGCGCGCGTTCGCGGGGATCAACTACCAGCACCTCGACCCGTTCATCATGATGGACCAGATGGGTGAGGTGGATTACGCGCCGGGCGAGCCCAAGGGCACGCCGTGGCACCCGCACCGTGGCTTCGAGACCGTCACGTATCTGATCGACGGAACCTTCATCCACCAGGACAGCAACGGTGGCGGCGGAACCATCCAGAACGGTGACACGCAGTGGATGACGGCGGGCTCGGGGCTGCTGCACATCGAGGCTCCGCCGGAGTCGCTGGTGATGTCCGGCGGGCTCTTCCACGGGCTCCAGCTCTGGGTGAACCTGCCGGCGTCCGACAAGATGATGGACCCCAGGTACCAGGACATCCGCGGCGGTCAGGTCCAGCTCCTGACCTCGCCCGACGGCGGCGCGCTGCTCCGGGTGATCGCGGGTGAGCTGGACGGACACCAGGGGCCCGGCATCACGCACACGCCGATCACGATGATCCACGCGACGCTGCGGCCGGGCGCGGAGGTGACGCTGCCGTGGCGGGAGGAGTTCAACGGTCTCGCGTATGTGCTGGCGGGCCGCGGCTCGGCGGGCACCGACCGGCGGCCGTTCCACATGGGCCAGACGGCGGTCTTCGGCGCGGGCGGCTCACTGACGGTACGGGCCGACGAGTCCCAGGACTCGAACACGCCCGACTTGGAGGTCGTACTGCTCGGCGGCCGTCCCATCCGCGAGCCGATGGCGCACTACGGCCCGTTCGTGATGAACAGCCACGCGGAGCTCCAGCAGGCCTTCGAAGACTTCCAGGCCGGCCGCCTGGGAACGGTCCCGGCGGCCTGACGGCAGCGCACGCGTAACCCTCACCCCGGGGATCTCGTCCCCGGCACCTCCCTCCGCCGTGCGGCAACGCCACGCCGCACGGCGGAGGCATGCCCGGGGCCGGGCGGTCGGGCGGGCAGTGCCTGGGCCGGGTGGAGTAGGTCCGGGGGACAGGGTGGGTGGGGCGTGGTCGGGTGGAGGGGTGGAGATGTTTTCGCCGTCCGTCCTCCCGGAGAGCGCCCGACGCCTCGCCGCCTGGTGTGCGGTGGCGCTGGTGGTGTCCGGGGTCGGGGCCGTGGGGATCTGGCTGACCATCACCTTCAAGACCGCCGTCACGCCCGTACTGCTCGCCGTCCTCGGCACCGCGCTGCTCGGCCCGTTCTACCGGCGGCTGCTCGCGATGCGGCTCAACCGGTCGCTCGCCGCCGGGCTGACCTGTGTCGCCGTCGTGGCCGTGGTCGGCGGAGCCGGATATATCGTCGTCAGCGCGCTGGTGGACAGCGGCGACCAGATCGTCTCCTCGCTCAAGCAGGCCGGGAAGGATCTCAGCAGGCACTTCGGCGCGGCCGGCACCTCGCTGGACGATGTGGCGGGCCACGCCAAGTCCCTGCTCGGGAAGTTCGGCGCCACCGCCGCCTCCGGCGTGCTCACCGGTATCAGCGTTGTCGGTGAGCTGATCGCCACCGCCGTGCTCGCACTGCTGCTGATGTTCTTTTTCCTCCGGGACTCCCACAAGGTGGCCGACTCCCTGCGGTCGTTCGCCCCGAGCGAGACCGGCGAGGCCGTCGAGGCCATGGCGCGCCGCGCGTTCGAGGCCGTCGAGGGCTTCATGCGCGGCACCACCGTCATCGCCCTCATCGACGCGGTCTGTATCACCATCGGCCTGCTGTTCCTCGGTGTGCCCGGCGCCGTCGGGCTGGGCGCGCTGGTCTTCGTCGGCGCGTACATCCCGTATCTCGGCGCTTTCCTCTCCGGCACCGTCGCCGTGCTGGTCGCCCTCGCGGACCGTGGCTGGGTGACCGGGCTCTGGGCGCTCGGCGTGGTCCTCGCCGTACAGGTGCTGGAGGGCCATGTGCTCCAGCCGATGATTCAGAGCCGTACGGTCCAGATGCATCCGGCCGTGGTGATACTGGCCATTACGGCGGGCGCCAGCGTCGCCGGGATTCTGGGCATACTGCTGGCCGTACCGCTGACGGCCGCGGTGTTCGGCGTGTTCTCCGAGCTGCGCACCCGTTACGGCCCCGCCTCATAGAGGCGTTTCGGACACCCCGTCCGGGCTCTCGTTCCCGCACTCGTACAGCTCGAACCAGATCGACTTGCCCTCGCCGCGCGGATCCACGCCCCACGCGTCCGCCAGCATCTCCATCAGCACCAGCCCCCGCCCGCTGGACGCCAGCTCGCCCGGCCGTCTGCGGTGCGGCAGTTCGTCGCTGGTGTCCGCGACCTCGACGCGCAGCCGGCGGTTGCCCTGCTCGCCGATCGCCTCGGCGAGCAGCAGCGCGTCGTTGTCCGTGTGGACCAGCACATTGGTGAGCATCTCGGAGACCATCAGCTCCGCGGAGTCGATCTGTTCGCCGGACGCCCAGTCGTGCAGCAGATCGCGCACCTGCCGGCGCGCGCCCGCGACCCGCTCCGGCTCGGCCTGCGCGACGGTCAGCGCGGTCCGCCGTGTCGTCCTGTGCACACCACGGGTCGGCGCCCGGTCGCGGGAGAGCAGCAGCAGCGCGATGTCGTCCTCGCGGCGGTCCGCGAGCGGCCCGGTCGTGTAGTGCGAGGTGGGCCCGTGTACGGCCTGGACCAGCGCGTCGGCGAGCTTCTCCAGCGATTCGCCGCCGTCCTCCTCCAGGACGGGCCGCAGCCGCGCCCAGCCGGTCGCGAGATCGTGTCCGCCGGTCTCGATCAGCCCGTCCGTACAGAGCATCAGCGTCTCGCCGGGCTCCAGATCGAGCCTGGTCGTCGGATAGTCGGAGTCCGCCTCGATCCCGAGCGGCAGCCCGCCCGCCGTCTGCAGTACGACCGCCGTCCCGTCGGACGTACGGATCACCGGATCGGGATGGCCGGCGCGGGCGATGTCGAGCGTGCCGGACTCCGGATCGACCTCCAGATAGAGACAGGTCGCGAAGCGCGGGCTGCTGAGCGAGTGCTCGTCCTCGCTGGGCTCCGCGGGCGCACCCGCGGCGCTCCGGCCCGGTCCCGGATAGTGCTGGAGCCCGGCGAGGAAGCGGGAGGCACGGGAGAGTACGGCGTCGGGCCGGTGGCCCTCGGAGGCGTACGCGCGCAGGGCCACCCGGAGCTGGCCCATCAGCCCGGCCGCCCGTACGTCATGGCCCTGGACGTCCCCGATGACCAGCGCGAACCGGCCGCCGCCGGCCCGGCCGCCGGAGCCACGGCCCG
>NZ_FMDK01000910.1 GCF_900091995.1 Streptomyces sp. MnatMP-M17 | reverse complement strand
TACCCCCCCCCGCCGCCCCTCTGCGGCGGCCCGCAGCGACAGTGGCAGCCGCTCGGCCGGGACATCGGCCGGCAGCAGGAAACGGATCCGGGCCGGCCGCGCCGCGGTCACCTCGGCCGGAGTCCCCGTAACCTCGATCCGGCCCTGGTGCATGATCGCCAGCCGGGCGGCGAGAGTCTCGGCCTCCTCCAGATAATGCGTGGTCAGCAGGACCGTCGTACCGCCGTCCCGCAGCAGCCGTATCAGCTCCCAGGTGTCACGCCGCCCTTCGGCGTCCAGCCCGGTCGTCGGTTCGTCGAGGAAGAGCACCTCAGGTCGGCCGAGCAGCGCGAGCGCCAGATCGAGGCGCCGCCGCTCACCGCCGGAGAGCTGTTTGACCCGTACGCCGGAGCGCTTGCCGAGCCCCACCAGCTCCAGCGCCTCACCGGTGGGCCGCGCGCCGCTCGTACAGCCCGCACACATCCGTACGGTCTCGGCGACCGTCAGATCGGAAGGGAAGCCGCCCTCCTGGAGCATCACTCCCATGCGTGGGCGTACGGCCGCGCGCCGGGTGTACGGATCACTGCCCAGCACCCGTACCGTTCCGCCGCTGGGCCGGGCGAGGCCCTCCAGAAGCTCGACGGTGGAGGTCTTGCCCGCGCCGTTCGTTCCGAGCAGCGCGAACACCTCGCCCGGCGCCACGGAGAACGAGATGCCGTTCACAGCCGTGAAGCCGCCGGCGTAGCTGCGTCGCAGCGCGTCCACATCGATCACCGGCGGCTCCGTACACGAGGAGACCGGCGGCTCGGTCAGTGAAGAGGAAGACTCAGTCATGTCTTCAGGCTCCCCGCTGACCGGGAGGCCCGGCAGTGCACGCTGTCACCCCTGTCCATGACATATGTCATGGACCGTCAGCCGGCTCAGTCCTTGTCGACACCAGGCGCCGCCGGGTCCTTACCGGTCCCGGGCGCGGGCGGGCCGTCGACCAGTTCCAGAACGGACATCATGCCCTTGTCCTCGTGATTGAGAATGTGGCAGTGCAGCACGGTCTTTCCGGTGTAGTTCTCGAAGGCGGTTCGTACGACGATGTTCCCGCGAGGCGGCACATCCACCGTGTCCTGGTAGCCGTAGAACATCTGAGGCTCGCCGTTCGTGCTCATCAACTGGAAGTCGTTCGTGTGCACATGGAACGAGTGCACCTCGTCACTGTTGTTCTGGACCGTCCACTCCTGCACGGTGTTCAAGTGCCCGGTGAAATCAATGCGGTTCGGGTCGAACTGCTTGCCGTTGATGTAGAACTCGGTGCCTGCCGCGTTCTCCGTGTACGTGATCGTCCTACGGGCGGCGATCTTGGCCTTGGACAGATCCCGGGCCGGCGCGAAGGTGGTGGGCAGTTTCGCCGGAGTCATGGCCTCCCCGCGTGAGACGACCGTGGCGAGCGTCACCTCGGGGAACTGGTTGCCGGCCGAGCCCGTGTTGTAAGGAAGCGTCTTCAGCTCCGCGGTGCCGGGCGGACCGCCCTGCACCAGTACGTCGTAGCGGGCCGCGGCCGGAATGATGATCGTGTCGACGGAGTAGATCCTGTTGACAGGATTCCCGTCCCGCGCGATCACCCGGAGTTTGTAGCCCGGCAACGCCACCTTGTAGAAGATGTTGGCGCCGATGTTGGCGATCCGCCAGAGCTGTGTCTCGCCCGGCCGGATGTGGATGGCTGGGTTGAGCTGCCCGTTGACCACACGGGTCGTGGGTGCGCCGATGCTCAGATCCGCGGTCTTGATCTGGTCGCCCACGCGCTGGAAGTCCTTGAGCGCGACGACTCGTTCGGTGATGTTCCGCAGCGACTTCGGCAGATACTGCTTCAGGCCGTCCACGACGATGATCCCGGACATCCCGCCGGCGGTCTGCGGCGCGGACAGCGTGTGGGGATGCGGGTGGTACCAGTACGTGCCGGCCGCGAGGTTGGGCGGGAACTGGTACGAGTAGTGGTAGGTCTCCCCGGGCTCGATCATCAGGAAGATGTTGTCCGAGTGATCGCTCGGCGAGACGTGCAAGCCATGGACGTGCAGATTCGTCATCCGGTCGATCTTGTTCACCATCGCCAGCTTCAGACGGTCACCTGGCTTGATACGCAAGGTCGGTGGCATGTACTGACCGTTGTAGGTCAGGGCCCACAGCTTCTTGCCCGCGAGCTCCACCCTTTTGCGCTCCACCACGATGCGGGTGTTCAGGAAGCCGTTCTTGCTCACCACTTCGGGTGGGTTACGGAGCGCGCCCGTCGGCTGAGCCGCTGTCAGCGGCGGTGACGGCGAGACCAGGGCGGCCGGGGACGCGGAGGATGACGATGACGACGAGTGGGCCGGGCCCGTCATCGGCCGCGACGCACCGGAGTGGTCGCCGCAGCCCGAGATCAGGGCGAGGGCGGTGAGGGCGGTGAGGAGTGCCCCGGCAAAGGACAGACTCCCTCTGGGACGAGTCCGCATCATGTTCTCCGGTCTGATGTGAGGCCCTGATATGACGCCGGGACAGGGTGACGGCCGGTGGAGTGCGGTGGATCTGGTGGGATCCGAAGGAAACCAGTGGAATCCGGGCCGTTGACGGCATCGTCCGGTCATTCTGGCGTGCGGGATTCGCTGTTACGGAATGCGACCCGCTGAGGAATTGGGATGGTTTGTCTCCCGGTGCGGCGCCGCTCATCACACACTCTGATCATCGGCCGAGCGCCGCGCACCGCACCAAACCCAACCGCGCACAACCAGCACCTCGGCGGCGCCACACGCACCCATACGCACAGACGGAACGCACAGACGGGATGCACAGACGGGATGCACAGACGGGATGCACAGACGGGATGCACAGAC
>NZ_FMDK01000911.1 GCF_900091995.1 Streptomyces sp. MnatMP-M17 | reverse complement strand
TGGCGCGGGGCGACTTCCGGCTGGTGCTCTCCCGGTACGCCGAGTCGGAGGCGGCCGGCGTCTCGACGGGACGTTTCGCCGGGCTCATCGGGACAACGACCGTCGGCTCGCTCATCGGCGCCCCGCAGTCCGCGGGCGTGATCCGCGCCCAGGTCCGCTTCGAGCCGGACAGCCCCCGTCACCTCAACGTCTGCCAGGTGCCCGACGTCCTGCCGTACCAGCTTCCGATCGGCGTCCACGCCGACCGCGGGCGGCCCGGGGTGATCGACTGGCGGGAGATCGACATCGTGGCCGACGAGGACCGGCTGCGGCTGGTGTGGCACCGGACCGGGGAGGAGGTCGTCCCCGTCAGGCCGCACATGCTCGGCATCCACACCGCTCCGCCGGTCGCCCGCTTCCTGTTCGAGGTGGCCGCCGCCGGCGCCGCAGCGTGGTCGCCGTGGAGGTGGGGGTGGTCGGAGGTGCTGCCGTTCCTGCCGCGGGTCCGGCATGGGCGGGTGATCGTCCGGCCGGCGCGCTGGAGGCCCACGGCCCGGCTGCTGGAGGCCGCCGCGGTGGCGGACGGGGCGTGGCCGGCCGAGGTCGAGCGGTGGCGGGAGCGCTGGGACGTCCCGCGGTTCGTGCAGATCGCGTCGGAGGACGAGACCTGCCCCCTGGACCTGGAGAACGCCCTTCATCTGCGCATGTTCCGGCAGGAGTTGACCTCACGCGACGTGGACATCTGCGAGGACCTGACCGCGTCCCCCTCCTCGTTCGGCTGGCTGTCCGGCCACGCGAACGAGGTCATCGTCTCGCTCGTACGGCGTGAGCCCGCGCCGGAGGCGCGGCGTCCCAGGGTGCTCGCGCACGCGTCCCGGGCGTCCGCTCCCCACCCGCCGGGCGGCGAATGGCTCTACGCCAAGATCTACGCTGCGGCCGAGGACCACAGCCAGATCCTCACCGGCCGGCTGGCCCGCCTCGCCGACAACATCGCGGGCCTCACCGACCGGTGCTTCTACACCCGTTACCGGGACCCCGACCCGCACCTGCGGTTCCGCGTGCACGGCGATCCGGAGGTGCTGCTCGGCAGCGTGCTGCCCGCGCTGCGGGAGTGCGTGGAACAGCTCCACGCCGAGCGTCTGGTGCGCCACTTCTCCCTTGACACCTACACGCCGGAGGAGCACCGCTACGGCGGCCGGGCCGCGATGTCCCACGCCGAGGAGGTCTTCGCCCTGGACAGCCGCTCGGCGGTCCGGCTGATGAGGCTGAGCGCCTCTGGTGCGCTGCCGCTGCCCGGCCCCGTCCTGGCCGCCGTCCACTACGGCGTCCTGCTCGACGCGCTCGGCGACTGGCCGTGGTGGGAGTGGGTGGACGCGGCCTTCCCGAACGTCGAGGCGCACCGCCGGTACTACCGCGCCCACCGCGTTCTGGCCCGCGCATGGATCACTCCGGGCCGGTGCCTGGAGACGCTGGTCCGGGGCACCGGGGCGGACGATCTGGAACGGCTGTGGAACGCCTCGCCAGCGCCTCGCGCGTACGGCGCGCTGGTCCTGGGCAACTCGGCGGACGCGCGCACCGCCACAGCCGTCGACGGCCTCCTGCACATGCAGCACAACCGCCTCG
>NZ_FMDK01000913.1 GCF_900091995.1 Streptomyces sp. MnatMP-M17 | reverse complement strand
GCCGAGGAGAAGCCCGCCCGCGTGCCCACCAGGAACGTCGCCGCCACGGCCGACCGCGACGAGGTCGCCAGGGCGGCGGCCGAGGCCATGGCCGACGGGAAGTCCGCGGCGGAGGCGGCCGAGGAGGTCGTCAGCCGCAGCGGCGACCGCTGGGGCGCGGTGTACGACAAGGAGCGGTACGAGGAGTTCGAGCAGGCCCTCGACGGTATGTACACCGGCGTCGGGATCGGCGCCAGGCGGACGGCCGACGGGCTGATCGAGGTGACCCGGGTCCAGCCCGGCGGCCCGGCGGCCCGGGCCGGTATCGGGCCCGGCGACATCATCAGGACCATCGACGGCGCCGGTGTCGCGCGGCGGCCGGTGACAGAGGTCATGGCGCTGCTGCGCGGCGGTACGAAGAGCCCGGGGGCCGGATCCACGGCCGGGACGGGAGCCGGGTCCACGGCCGGAACGGGAGCCGGGGCCGGGTCCGGATCAGCCAAGGGATCCGGACCCGGACCGGACACCGAGGGATCCGCGTCCGCCGCCGTCGGGACCACCGTCGTCCTGGGACTGGAGCGGGACGGCCGCTCCTGGACGAAGAGCCTGCGCCGCGCCAGGCTCGCCACCGAGTCCGTCACGGTGGACCGTATCGCCGACGGTGTGCTGCGGATCACGGTCGAGGCGTTCACCAAGGGCTCGGGCAAGCAGGTACGGGACGCGGTCCTCGCCGCGCCGGAGGGCATCGGCATCCTGCTGGATCTGCGCGGCAACGCCGGAGGGCTGGTCACCGAGGCCGTGACGGCCGCCTCCGCCTTTCTCGACGGCGGTCTGGTCGCCACGTACGACATACGCGGTGAGCAGCGCGCCCTGTACGCGGCTTCCGGCGGTGACACCGGCCGGCCCGTGGTGGTGCTGGTCGACGGCGGCACGATGAGCGCCGCCGAGCTGGTCACCGGCGCCCTCCAGGACCGCGGCCGGTCCGTCACGGTCGGTTCGCGCACCTTCGGCAAGGGCTCGGTCCAGATGCCGAGCCGGCTGCCCGACGGCTCCGTCGCCGAGCTGACCGTGGGCCATTACCGCACTCCGGCCGGCCATGGCGTGGACGGCCGGGGCGTCACTCCGGATCTGCTGGTGAGTGAACGCGCCCAGGAGCGGGCCACGACCGTACTGAGCGGTCTCGGCGGCACGCAGTAAAGAAGTTGCGCCGAGGTGCGAAAATGGCGGGACTATGGCTAAGGAAACAGGGCGCAAACTGATCGCGCAGAACAAGAAGGCGCGGCACGATTACCACATTCTCGACACCTATGAGTGCGGTCTCGTGCTGACCGGCACCGAGGTGAAGTCCCTGCGCCAGGGACGGGCCTCACTGGTGGACGGTTTCGTCCAGATCGACGGGCACGAGGCCTGGCTGCACAACGTCCATGTGCCCGAGTACAGCCAGGGCACGTGGACCAACCACACCGCCCGGCGCAAGCGCAAGCTGCTGATGCACCGCGCCGAGATCGACAAGCTGGAGTCCAAGTCGCAGGAGTCGGGCCATACGGTCGTGCCGCTGGCCCTGTACTTCAAGGACGGCCGGGCCAAGGTCGAGATCGCGCTGGCGAAGGGCAAGAAGGAGTACGACAAGCGCCAGACGCTGCGCGAGAAGCAGGACCGCCGCGAGACGGACCGCGCGATCTCGGCGGTCAAGCGCCGCCAGCGGGCCTGAGCGCCGGGCCGGGAGCGGGCCTGAGCGCCCAGGCCGGACTCCTTCGGCGGAATACGCTGGCACCGTCGCGCGCTGATCACGTACGATGGGTGCGCACCCCACAGCGGGTGCGCGCTCACGATTGAAAAATCAACATGGGGATGATCGGTTTCGACAGCGGATGTCGAAGCAGGGGAAGCGAGCCGAGGAAGCGGCAATGATCTCGTTAACCATATGTCGCAAACAATAATCGCCACTTCTAAGCGCGATTCCTCCGCCTTCGCCCTCGCTGCCTAACAGCAGCTAGCGAAGACTCCGCGGAGTGTCAGCCCGGGGCTGTTCCCGACCCGGATCCTGGCATCAGCTAGGGAACTAAACCACTGAGCCCGGTCACGGGGAGCAGTGGGAAAACAAACAGTGACTGAGCCCGTCGGAGACTTGTCCGCGTGATCTCCGGGGCTGAGAAAAGCGAAGCGGACTGCGCTCGGAGAAGTCCTGGTTCCGCACCGTTGGACGCGGGTTCGATTCCCGCCATCTCCACAATTCCCATGTGAACACGGACTGAGGCCCCACTGCTCCGGCAGCGGGGCCTCAGTCATGCCCGGGAGCGTGCCCGGAGCCGCGCGACGAGATTGCGCGCGAAGGCGAAGGTACGGGCGCGTGGGCGGTGGCGCGGGTGGGGTGTTCTTGGGGGCGCGTACGGGTCGTAGCGCTGGGCCAGGACCAGGGTGTGGCCCGTCACGGTCAGCAGCGGTGCTTCGGGTTCGGGTGTGTGCGGCATGCGTTCAGCCTCGGGGCTCCCGGTGTTCCCGGTCCAACACCTGGTCAGCGGCTATTTACGCGGCTGTGTTGTGTATCGTGTGCCGGCCGCTGTTCAATGCGGTGTGTTCCGAGATATAGAGCCACGGTTGCTCCGGGCCTTCACTGTTGTCGCGGAGGAGCTGCACTTCACGCGCGCCGCCGCCCGTCTGTATGTCGCCCAGCAGGCGCTCAGCCGTGATGTGCGGCGGCTGGAGCGGGAGTTGGGGACCGAGTTGTTCGTACGGACCACTCGGCAGGTGACGCTGACTGCCGACGGTGAGCGGCTGTTGCCTTATGCCCGGCGGGTGTTGGACGCGCAGGAGGAGTTGCTCGCGGCCTGTGCGAGTGGCGCGCGGGCGCTGCTCGTCGATCTCAACACCGAGGGCATGGGTTCCGGCCGGGTGCTGGAGCGCGCTCGTGAACTCGCTCCGGGCATCGAGCTGATGGCCCGGTTTCTGAGCGGACTCACCGGCGCCGCCGCCGAGATGCTCGCTGGGCGGCTCGATGTCTCGTTCGGCCATGTCGGCGGGCTCACGCCCGGACTGCGCTCCGGTCTCTCGCACCAGCTCGTCCGGTACGAGCGGCTGGCCGTGCTGCTGCCGTACGATCACCCTCTCGCCGAGCGCGCGGAGGTGGCACTCGACGCGCTCAGCGGTGAGAACGTGTACGCGGGCGCGGGCAATCCGGGGACCCAGGAGTGGACGGAGCTGGCGCGGCAGCTCTTCGCCGGGCGCGCCATCGGGATCGCACCGCCGGCGCCGATGGCGGTGGGCGCCGAGGAGTTCCGGCGGGTAATGACCAAGACCCGTGCGCCCGTACTCACCGTGGTGGATTTTCCGGAGCTGCCGGGAGCCGTACTGCGTCCGCTGGTCGATCCCGTACCACTGTCGCCGCTGTCGCTGGTGTGGCGGAAGGGACTGAATCACCCGGGAGTGGACGCGCTGCGTGCCGCCGCCACCGAACTCGCTGAAGAGGAAAATTGGCTTGATCTGTTCCCTGGAAGCTGGCTTCCCGCCGACTCGCCGCCAGTGTCACCGGACTGATGCACGGCAACCTCCGAAGCTGAACTCCCGGGCCACCTCACTGCGCTACATTCGTGCCCCGGGTGCGGTGTGGTAGGGGGGTACTCGGTCCGAGTGGGGGCTCGGTCGCCGCAGTGATATCCAGCCAGCCGCGTGGGACACCCGAAAACATTCAGTGGTGGGGGGATGTGCGCAGCACAGTGGACAAATGGCAAGAAGATGCCCGGACAGGGCATACGCATGAGCCGAACGATGTCACGATCGAGCTCGACGGCGTGGGCCGTCAGCTCTCCGAACTGCCCACGGGCACCCATCCCGCGCAGGAGTCAGGTACCGCGCGGGAAGCCGGTCCCGATCCCTCCGACGGCCCGGTCGGCCCGGTGTTCGTGGACGCCAGCGGCCGTCGCGGCAAGACATTCCGCCGGGCGGGCTGGGTCGTGGCGATCGCCTGTGCCTGCTACGCGGTGACGCTGGTCGTCGCGCTGATCGGCGGCAGCTCCAGCGCGCCCTGGCTTCAGATACCGGGCCTCGCCGACGAGAAGAAGTCCGACACCGCCGAGATACAGCCCACGCCGACGACCAGCGCGTCCGTCGGCGCGACGCCCGGCGCACCGGGTGTCACCACTCCCTCGCCGACCGACTCGAACGGCGAGTTCGTGCCACAGCCCTCGGAGAGCGTCACCACCGACGCCTCGGGCAAGCCGGTGCCCGGCACATCCGCTTCGTCGAAGCCGCCCGCCGATCCGGCGGGCGGTACGGGCGGCACCAAGCCCGATCCGGAGATACCGCCAGGCACCGGCGGCAACCCGGGCGGAGACAGCGGAGGCACCGGCGGCGTGCCTCCCACCGGCACATCCCCGGATCCGGACCCGCCGTCCACCGGGCCCAGTTCGCCGCCCGTCGAGACACCGCCGGTGGAAGGCGGTCAGCCGGAAGGCGGCCGGCCGATGGCCATGGAAGGCACGCGCTAGATGACCCACACCGGCAGACCCGCCGACAAATCCACCGGCAGCCGGCCCCGGCAGAAGAGCGGCGGCCAGGCCCGTCAC
>NZ_FMDK01000914.1 GCF_900091995.1 Streptomyces sp. MnatMP-M17 | reverse complement strand
GGCGGGTGGTCGTCGCCGAACCGCGGCGGATCGCGGCGCGCGCGGCGGCCCGCCGGATGGCCTGGCTGCTCGGGGAGCGAGTCGGGGAGCGCGTGGGCTTCACCGTGCGCGGGGAGCGTGCGGTAGGGCGCACGACGGTGGTGGAAGTGGTGACCACCGGAGTGCTGCTCCAGCGGCTCCAGCGGGATCCGGAACTGGCGGGAGTCGACGTGGTGATCCTCGACGAGTGCCACGAGCGCCATCTCGACGCGGACACGGTGGCGGCGTTCCTGCTGGACGTACGGGCCGCGCTCCGGCCCGAACTGCGGCTGGTGGCGGCCTCGGCGACGACAAACGCGGCCGGATGGGCGCGACTGCTGGGCGACGCGCCGGTGGTCACGGCACGCGACGTCTCGTATCCGGTGGAAGTGGTGTGGGCGCCGCCGGGATCGCCGGTGAGGCCGCCGCACGGGATGCGGGTCGATCCGGTGCTGCTGACGCATGTGGCGTCGGTGGTACGGCGGGCGCTGGCCGAGCGGGACGGTGATTTGCTCTGTTTTCTGCCGGGTGTGGGCGAGATCGGGCGGGTGGCGGGACAGTTGGCGGAGCTGGACGCCGAGGTGCTCCAGGTGCACGGGCGGGCACCGGCGGCGGTACAGGACGCGGTCCTGGCGGGTTCCTCGGGCTCCTCGGGCTCCTCGGGCTCCTCGGGCGTGTCGGATCCCGCCGGTTCGTCGGGCGTGTCGGCTGCGGGTCCCGTGGGCTCACCGGGCCGGCGCCGGGTCGTTCTGGCGACGGCGGTCGCCGAGTCGAGTCTGACCGTTCCCGGAGTACGGATCGTCGTGGACGCGGGGCTGGCGCGTGAGCCACGTACCGACCATGCGCGCGGGCTGAGCGCGCTCACGACCGTACGGGTGTCACAGGCGGGCGCCGCGCAGCGGGCCGGACGGGCCGGGCGCGAGGCTCCCGGGACGGTCTACCGCTGCTGGAGCGAGGCCGAGGACATCCGTCTCACCCGCTTCCCCTCGCCCGAGATCAAGGTGGCGGATCTGACGGCCTTCGCGCTCCAGGCGGCGTGCTGGGGCGATCCATCGGCGGAAGGTCTCGCGCTGCTGGACCCGCCGCCTGCCGGGGCACTGGCCGCCGCGCGTTCCGTACTGAGCGCGATCGGCGCGGTGGACGAGGCCGGACGGCCGACGGACCGTGGCGTACGGATGTCCTGCCTCGGGCTGCACCCGCGGCTGGCCCGCGCCCTGCTGGACGGCACGGCCGAGGTGGGCGCGCGGCGGGGGGGCGGGG
>NZ_FMDK01000916.1 GCF_900091995.1 Streptomyces sp. MnatMP-M17 | reverse complement strand
TGGGGAACATACGCGGGCGGCCCGGCAGTTGCCGGGCCGCCTCTTTTTTCGCCGGCCGGCCGGTCGGGGCACGATGTCCTGCCGTGCGGCCGGGGCATGCCGGACGGCCGGATGCGCCAGAAGGCACACCGGCCGTACGGGGCGATGACGGACTCTCCTGCCGGACGGCCCGGAGGCCGGCGCCGGAATCAGGTGATCGAGACTCCGCTGTCGATACTGATGACCTGGCCCGTCATACAGTCCTGGTCCAGGAAGAGCCCGGCGCTGCGGGCCACCTCCTCCACCGTGACGAACCGGGGAATGGGCGCCTTGTCCTCCATTCCCTCGATGACACGGCCCGGCAGGTCCTTCGTCATTCCGGTGATCATGAAGCCCGGTGAGAGGGCGTTCACGGTCACCCCGCGCCGGCCGCACTCGGCGGCCAGAGTGCGGGTGAAGCCGATGAGACCGGCCTTGGAGGCGGAGTACGCGGTCTGGCCCGCGGTCGCGATCAGACCGGAGGGCGAGACCACATTGATGATCCGTCCCCACCGCTGCCGGAGCATGTACGGCACGGACGCCCTGGCGGTGTGGAACGAACCGACCAGATTGGTCTGGATCACCTGCTGCCAGTCCGCCGGCGACTGCATCGCCATCAGCGCGTCCTTGCGGATCGCGCCGTTGTTGACGAGAACGTCGACGGGACCGAGCTCGTCGCTGATCCGGGCGTACATCGCGGTGACGGCCTCCCAGGAGCCGACGTCACCGGTGACCACGACCGAATCGTTGGCGAGCTTCTCCTGGACTGCCCGGGCCTGGGCCTCGGAGCTGTTGTAGTGGACCGCCACCCGGCAGCCCAGCGCGTCCAGCTCCAGGGCCAGGGCCTGTCCCAGTCCACCGGACGCTCCCGTGACCAGGGCGACCGGCTTCTCAGGACGGCTGCCCTGCGGCTTGCTGCCGCTCATTTCCTCACCCCGCCCCACTCCATGAGGATCGATCCCCAGGTCATGCCCGCTCCGAAGCCCGCGAGCAGCACCTTGTCACCGTTCTTGATCCGGCCCTCGTCGAGCGCCTCGGTGAGAGCGATCGGGACGGAAGCGGAGGCGGTGTTGCCGTACCGCTCCAGATTGGTGATCAGTGCCTCTTGGCGCAGACCGGTGTGGCTGAGGATCGAGTTGATGATCCGGATATTGGCCTGGTGCGGGATGACATGGTCGATGTCGGCCGCGTCGACCTTGGCGCTCTCCAGCGTCTCCCGGACCGTACGGACCGTGTAGCGCACGGCGTTGAGATAGATCTCGTTGCCGTTGATCTGCGCGTAGTGGAGGCCCTGGCGGACCGTCTCCTCGGTGGTCGGCATCCTGCTGCCGCCCGCCAGCACCTTGAGACTGCCGGCGCAGGAGCCGTCCGCGCCGAGGTTCCATGCCTTGACCCGGTTCTCGGGCCCCGGCTGGAGCACCACCGCGCCGGCGCCGTCGCCGACGAGGATGGACAGATCACGGTCGGCGGGGTTGGCCGTCAGGGTGTGGGTGTCGGAGCCGATCAGCAGGATCGGCCGGGGATCGATGGCGATCAGCGCCATCGCCGACACCAGCGCGTAGATGAAGCCCGCGCACTCGGAGTTGACGTCGTGCGCTCCGCCCGCGATCCCGAGATCGTGGTGGACGAAGGCGGACGTCGCCGGAGAGGGCTGCTCGGGCGTGGCGGTGGCGACGATCAGATGAGCGATGTCGCCACCGGTCAGGCCCGCCTTCTCCAGCGCGCGACGGCCGGCCTCGACAGCCAGCGAGGCGGTCGTCTGGCCCGGTCCGACGGCCCGGCGCTCCCGGATACCGCACCGGCTGACGATCCAGTTCTCGTCGACGCCGAAACGCTCCGCCAACTCCACGCTGGTGACCTTGCGCTCGGGTACGGCCATGCCCCACCCGGTGATGTCGAAGCCGTTCACAGGCGCTCTCGCTACGCCTGCGCCGGCTGCGGAACGAGCGCGAGGATCCGCTCGTACACATGGCGCAGCGTGGTGGTGTCGTCGAGGTCGGCGAAGAGCGACTCGTCGGCGGGGATGTCCGGGTACTGGTTCTGGAACCCGTACAGCCACTCCATCAGGTCCAGCGAGTCCACATCGGCGATGTGCTGGAGCGGTGCATCGGGGCTGACCTCCTGGGCGCCCGACACGGCCTCGAGCTGGCTCGCCAGTTCTTCGATGGTGGGCAGCGTCATGAGCTTCGGTCCTCTCTCGCGGTGCATCCGGTTTCGAGAGGCATGGAAGCGCGGGCCGCGCAATCCGGGCGCAACACCGCCGAAGCATGGGCGTCTTGCACATCTGTTGCGAGCGACACGGTTTGCTCGTGGCCGAATCAACGGTCGGAACGAGCGGCGCAGCGACACAGGAAAGAGGTCGAGCATGACAACGGTCGCCCCCAGATCCGTGGACCCCGAGGTCGACGCGGTAAGGCACCACTACGAGGTGAGCAACGATTTCTACCGGCTCCTGCTGGGTCCGACCATGATGTACTCCGGCGGCTACTGGGAGCAGGGCGAGGACCTCGTCACGACACTGGACGAGGCGCAGGAGCGCAAGCTCGACACCTTCGCCGAGCTGGCCGGGGCCGCGGGCACCCGCCGTGTGCTGGACATCGGCTGCGGCTGGGGCACCATGCTCAACCGCCTCACCACCGTCCACGGAGTCGAGCAGGCCGTCGGTCTGACGCTGAGCCGCACCCAGGAGGCGTTCATCGCCGGCCTGGACAACCCGCGCATCACCACGCGGGTGGAGAGCTGGGCGGACCACGAGACGGACGAGAAGTACGACGCGGCGTTCTGCATCAACGCGCTGGAGCACTTCGTCTCCTCCAACCTGCCGCCGCGCGAGCGCACCAAGCGCTACCGCTTCTTCTTCAACCAGGTCGCCAAGGCCCTGAACCCGGGTGCGAAGTTCGTTCTGCACACGATGACGGCCGAGGCTCAGCCCATGAACCGTGAGCTGCTCGCCGATCTGAAGTTCCTCCAGCGCTCCGAGTTCGAGGGGATGCACATCCCGCATCTCCACGAGCTGACCGCCGCCGCGGAGGGCGTCTTCCACGTCGTGGAGATCGTCAACGAGCGGGAGTCCTTCGCCATGGCGTGCCGCGCCTGGCTGAAGCGGCTGGCCGCGGACCGTGAGACGGCTGTCGCCCTGGAGGGCGAGGAGGTCGTGGCCCGCTTCGAGCGCTACCTCGACATCTTCGCGTACACCCTCGAAGACAAGTTCTTCAACAACTTCCGCGTCACCATCGAGCGCAGGGGCTGAGGAGGCCACCGTGACGAGCATTCTCGAACCCGCCCACGGGGGCGGCGTGAGCGACGGGACGGAGGAGTCGGCCGGCCGGGGCCCCACCCGTCATCTGCGGGTCGCGGTCATCGGCACCGGCTTCTCCGGTCTGGGTACGGCCATCCGGCTGCTCCAGCAGGGGATCGACGACTTCCTGGTCTTCGAACGGGCCGACGAGGTGGGCGGCACCTGGCGCGACAACAACTATCCGGGCTGCGCCTGTGACGTCCAGGCCCATCTGTACTCCTTCTCGTTCGCCCGCAATCCGGAGTGGAAGAGCACCTTCGCCAAGCGCGACGAGGTGTTCACCTACCTGCGGGACTGCGCCGACCGCTTCGGGGTGCGCCCGCACATCCGCTTCAACCACGAGCTGATCGCGGCCCGCTGGGACGAGAACACCCGGTGCTGGCACATCGAGACCTCGGGCGGCGAGTACACCGCCCAGGTCCTGGTCGCGGGCGCCGGCTACCTCAGTGAGCCGGCCGTCCCGGATCTGCCGGGACTCGCGGACTTCGAGGGCAAGGTCTTCCACTCGGCCCGCTGGGACCACGACCACGATCTGACCGGCAGGCGCGTCGCCGTGATCGGTACGGGCGCCTCGGCCATCCAGTTCGTGCCGAAGATCCAGCCCGAGGTCGGGCAGCTCGACCTGTACCAGCGCACGCCTCCCTGGGTGGGCCCCAAGAACGACAAGGTCAACAGCGCCTTCCACACGAAGATGCTGCGCAGCTTCCCCGGCTACCAGAGCTTCCGGCGCAACTTCAACATGTGGGGCCGTGAGGTCCTGGCCTTCGCCTTCGCGCGGCCCAAGGTCGCCGAGAAGGTCCAGAAGATGGCCTCCGACCATCTCAAAAAGAGCGTCGCGGACCCGGCGCTGCGCGAGCGGCTCACGCCCGACTATGTGGTGGCGTGCAAGCGGCTGCTGTTCTCGAACACCTGGTACCCGGCGATCCAGCAGCCGAACGTGGACATCGTCAGCGACTCCATCGACCATGTCCGGGCCAAGTCCATCGTGACCAAGGACGGCCGCGAGCGCGAGGTCGACACCATCATCATGGGCACCGGCTTCCTGGCCACGGACCGTCCGGTCGCCCGGCGGATCTGGGGCAAGGGCGGCGTCCAGCTCCGGGAGGCCTGGAGCGACGGGATGTCCGCGCACCGCGGTACGACCATCGCCGGGTTCCCGAATCTCTTCATGATGCTCGGTCCCAACACGACGCTGGGGCACTCCTCCCAGACCGTGATGATCGAGTCGCAGATCGCCTATGTCATGGACGCCCTCAAGCAGATGGACAAGCGCGGCCTGTCCAGCGTCGAGGTGCGGCCCGAGGCGCAGCAGGCGTACAACGCCACGCTCGACAAGCGTCAGGCCCGCGCGGTCTGGAGCGCCGGCGGCTGCAAGAGCTGGTACCTGGACAGCGCCGGGCGCAACCCGTCGATCTGGCCCACGTACACCTGGCGGTTCCGCAACGGCACCAAGCACTTCGACCTGGGCGAGTACCAGCTCGCCACCACCGTGGGCGCCGGCCGACCGGCGGTCAACCACGCATGACGAACGGGAGAACGGACCAGATGAGCACCAACACCCCTTCTCGGCGCAGAGTTCTGGGCGGAATTGCCGCCACCGCCGCGACCGTCGTGGGCTGGAACGCGGCCACGCAGACCTGGGCCACGGCCGCCGAGGCCAGCCGCCACGGTGGCGGCCACGGTGGCGGGGGCTGGTGGGGGGGTG
>NZ_FMDK01000919.1 GCF_900091995.1 Streptomyces sp. MnatMP-M17 | reverse complement strand
CGGGTGCCCGTCGCCTTGTCGCGCGGCGCCGCCGACCGGCCTTCGGAAGGCGTGCGCGCGGCACCGTCCCGGGACGCGGCCGTTCTCCGGCCGCCCTGTTGCGGAGCGCCACGTCTGCCGGCGCCTCGCGGCCGGGAGGAGGGCGGCTGCCCTGTGGAGTGGTCCAGTCGCAGTTCGTAGTTGCCGGTCTGCGGGTTGAGGACCCACTGGTCGGCGGGGTCGATCTCGTCCGCCTGTCCACGGCTATGCGCATCCACGGTTGCTTGAATCCTCCGTCGGTGCCACGCGAGGCGCCTCCCCCAAGGCGCTCGGTCTTTCGATCCAGCAGTGCAGGGCCTCGCGGTCCGATGCACCGGATCGCGTCACACTATCCGCCCAGTTCAGCGTCGAACGACGCCAGTGACAAATTCCACGACTCTTACAAGCGGGCAATCTGCCCAATCTTCATGGACTGAAGGACTTTGTTTGATTATTGCTTTACTCACACAGGCCCGCCGCGGCGTTTGAGCCCTCGAAAGTGGGCCCAGGGTTCGGTGTCGAACCGGCGGTCGCGGTCGGTCCCGCGGTGGGAGTCGAGCCGGCGGTGGGAGCCGAACGGGCGGTGGGACCGGCGTCGGCGGTGGTGCTCGGTCCGCCGGTGGGACCGGCGTCCGCGCCGCCCGGCGTTTTGACGGATACAGGTCCGTCCTCGCGCAGCCGCTCGAAGAGATTCTCCGCGTCGGGCTGGACGAGTTCGTCGCGGTTCCGGTCCGCGCTGTACGGCTGCCGGGGAACGGTCATGAACTGCACCTTTTCCACCGGTACGCTCTGCATCGAGCGCGCCAGATCGTACAGGCCGGTCAGCGAGGCCAGGCCCGGATCGGTGGTGATGGACTTCGTCGCCGCGTCCAGCACTGGATAGAGCCGGGTCGGATTCAGCAGCACTCCATTGCTCCGCACCTTCTTGAACAGGGCGCCGAGGAAACGTTGCTGCCGTTCCATACGCTGGGTGTCGCTGCCGTCACCGATGCCATGACGCGCGCGTACGAAACCGAGGGCCTGCTCGCCGTCGAGTGTCTGGGTCCCGGCGGGCAGTTTGAGCTGTGCCTGTATGTCGTCGACCGGCTCCTTGAGACAGACCTCGACACCGTCGACCGCGTCCACTATGCCCTTGAAACCGCTGAAGTCGACCACCATGTGGTGATCGACGCGGATACCGGTGAGCTTCTCGATCGTACGGATCGTGCACGCGGTGCCACCGAACTGGAACGCCCAGTTGAACTGCGCGAACTGGTCCGTGGTGCGGGTGCCGTCCGGCTTGCGGCAGCTCGGGATGTCGACCATCAGGTCGCGGGGTATGGAGACGGCGGTCGCGCTCTGCCGGTCCGCGGCGAGATGCAGCAGGATCGTGGTGTCGGAACGCTGTGAACCGCTGTCGTCGCGCCCGTACTTGTCATTGCCCTCGCCCGAGCGGCTGTCGGAGCCGATGAGCAGGATGTTCTTCGCGTCGAGCACGATCGGGGTGGGACGCTCCTTCTCGTACGTACGCAGCTCGGCGGCGGCGGTGGTGTCGGTGGTGATGTTGCCGTCGAGCTTCTTGTAGAACCACCAGCCCGCACCAGCGACGGCGAGCACCACGACGGAAGTGCCGAGCGCGGTCCAACGCAGCCAGTTGCGCCTGCGGTTGAGATCCGATGCGGTGGCTTCGGCATCGTTGTCGTCGCTGACTCCGTTGTCGGTGTCGGCCGGTCCGGCCGGCGTGCTGCCAGCACTGTCGGTCACGTCTGCGTCCATCCTTCAAGCCGTCGGCGGCGCACTGGGCCGCCGCCGGTTGCTGGGGTAGACGGGCGAACACCGCGCTTGGTTGTGCTGTGTGTTGCTGTGAATTGCTGTGAATCGCAGGTATCGCTGATCCTGTACGGCCCGGTGACGGTGTGTGTTACAGGAACGTTCAGGGGTGATGACGACGCGGCGCGCGGGCGGCCGGAGTCGCGGTGGTGGTGGCTCGGTGGTGGCTCAGCGTGTGCTCACAGTGCGCGATGCGTCACACGCTCGCTCTCGACGCGCTTTTCGAGCCCGTCGGCCGGCAGTTGGCCGAGATGCCGGCACAGGACGGCGGATCCGCCCGCCGCGAGCGGCGCGAACAGCCCGGCCGACAGCCCTTCCCAACTGTCGTACGGGAGGCCCGACAGCAGCCGGGATCCCGCGGTGAGTCCGCGCTCGTCGGCGTCCTTCCGCGCCCGCGCGACGAGTTGGGCCGAGGTCAGCTCCCTACCGTCGACGGCGAGCGCGGGCGCGTCCGGGTCCACCGGTGCGTACGGCGCGAAGCGGTCGCCCTGGCCGGGCACCTCCACCGCGTAGTCGATGAAGCCCTCCGGAGGCCGCGGAAACCGGCCGCCCAGCGGGCGCAGTGCCAGCGCCACCCGCTCGCCGGCGCACGCGCGCGCCGCGTCGAGCGCCTCGGGACCGGGACCGCTGACGACGAGATCGGCCGCGGCAGGATCGCCGCCGATGTCGACGGTCACACCGACCGAGGAACAGGCGAGCAGCCACACCGCGCTCTGCCAGTGCGCGGGCAGCAGCAGCGCGAGCCGGTCGCCGGGCGCCGCGCCGAGATCCCCCTGGAGCAGGTTCGCGGTCTTGGACACCCAATTGGCGAAGGTGGCCACGGACAATTCGACACGTTCACCGGTGGCGTCGTCGTAGAAGGTGACCAAAGGGCGGGCGGGATCCGTGGCGAGAGCGGATCGCAGCAGGTCGGCGGCGGTGCGATGGCTGGCGTTCACTCGGGAAAGAGTACGCCGCGGGGCCGGGCGGCCACCGCCGTACCGGTGAAGGCGTCCACCGGTTGGACCGGCACACCGTCAGTTTTCCGGCGGGCGGGTCCGGCGGGCCGCGCCCAGGATCGGCACATGCGTGCCTACCTTGCGTCTTCGATCGGAGCGGTGTGCACCGCCGCGCTGGTCCTTCCACTGTCACAGCCGACAAGCGCGCTCGCCGCGCCACGGATCACCGCTCCACGGGACGCCGAAGCGGCACCCGGCTCCACCCGGTCGTCCACCCAGTCGCTCCCGCTGACCGCCCTCGCCTCGGACCGCGCGTCCGGTGGCGCTCCGGAACAGGACGCGGCACAAGGGCTGGTCCGCCGCGCGGTCCGGCCCTTCTCACTGCTCGGCGTCGTCTGGGACGACGCCGACGCCGAACTCCACGGCACGGTCCAGGTCCGTACCCGCGTCAGGGCGACACACGGCTGGTCCGGCTGGCAGGACCTGGAGACACACAACCAGGAACACGGCGCCGATCCCGGTACGACGGAACGCGACGCGGCCACCGTGCGCGGCTCCACGGCACCGCTCTGGGTCGGCGACTCGGACGGTGTGGAGATCCGTGTACGGGCGGCGGAGGAGCCGGGCGCGGAGGGAGCGGCCCGCGAACTGCTGCCGCACGGGCTGCGCCTGGAACTGGTCGATCCGGGGAAGGATCCGGCGGATCCCGCCCGGCCCGGCGCCACCGACATTCCCGCCCTGTCCAAGGCGGAGACCGAAGCGGGCCTCGCCGGCGCGGGCC
>NZ_FMDK01000920.1 GCF_900091995.1 Streptomyces sp. MnatMP-M17 | reverse complement strand
CCGGCGACGTCGACGCCGCCCGCCACCCGTAGCCGTTCGCGTCCGGGCGCCGCCCGGGGGAGAGGGAGCCGACATGCTGGGACGCCGCGTCCACGTCACCGGGCCGGCCCGGCTCAAGCTGGGGGCCGAGCTGAAGAAGGCGTACGACAGGGGGGCCTCGGTCCGGGTGCTCGCTGAGGGCTGCGGGAGGTCGTACGGGTTCGTGCACCGCCTGCTGACCGAGGCCGGGACCACCATGCGCACGCGCGGGGCCCGAACACCCGCGCCGTCGAGCACGCCGGCCCGTGACGGCGCGGGGGCGGTGGTTGCCTTGCGCACTGTATGGGCGGGCCGCCGGGGTTCGCTGCGCCGTTCGGCTTCGCGGCCGCCTTCCTTCGAGGGGCGGGGATCCTCACCGCCCCGGTGGGCGACGACTTGCCGACATGACACATAAAACTTGACTCGTGATGCCTTGGAGGGTAGATTAATGAACACCCCGAACGGGGGGTGAGGTCGTCGGTAGGGGAGTGACTAGTGAGCCGGTTCAGCGAGATGCCCGCCAGTCCGAAGCGCGGCGAGAAGGTCGCTCTGCACTGGAGCAGGAAGCGCCGTGCGACGGGGCTGATGATCACCAGGCAGGGCGAGGGCTTCGGCGTGTGGAACATCGCCCCGGTGATGGGCCGCCCGACCGCGTTCATGTTCGATCTCGTCGCCACGGAGGATGACGCCCGGGAGATCGCCAACCGGGAATGGGTCGGGATGGCGATGTGAGCACCGCGGGCCCGGGCCGGTGGCCTCCCACCGGCCCGGGCACACATGGGTGACGGGGGC
Organism: Streptomyces sp. MnatMP-M17; assembly: GCF_900091995.1. GTDB lineage: Bacteria > Actinomycetota > Actinomycetes > Streptomycetales > Streptomycetaceae > Streptomyces. The sequence continues at coordinate 1,363 of NZ_FMDK01000920.1, read as the reverse complement.
GCCCCGCCACCTCCAACGGCCAATCCCGCGAGTAGAGATGGACACCTGATGACCGACACCGCCATGGCTGTTCCGGCTGCTGCGGGGATGACGCGGGACCGGCACGTCCCTGCGGGACCGGTCCTCGACACCGCGCTCCAGGAGCCGGCGCAGACGCCGCAGAGCGCGCCGGAGGGCACCCCGGACAACGCGCGCCGGCTGATCGGAGCGAACGGCACCGGGCGCGCGTACGCGACCGGGAGCGGCGACCGGATGCGGATCGAGTCGGCGGACGGCCGCATGGCCTACACGCTGCCCACGGTGCCCGACCACGCGCACCAGCAGGCGAGGGACGGATTCGCGGGGCTGGCGCGGGAGTTGGCCGGTGAAGTGGAAAAGCGTGGTGTGGGTACGCCGGAGTGGAGCGAGCGTCCGGTGGACATGTGGCCGGGTGAGCCGCAGGAGTTCAAGGAGTTCGATCCGGCCGGCTACGCGCCGGGTGTGATGCTGGCGTGGTCCGTGGACGGGGTCCGGTACACCGGCCAGGTGTGGGCGGACCGCGTGCAGTCCGGGAGCTGGAACAGCTGCCGGAGCGAGGCCTCGGCGGTGGTGGTGGCCACGGTCGGCGGCCGTCGGGCACGGCGTGACGAGGCGGTGTGCCTGCCGCTTCTCCACGGCCAAAAGCACGCGCGCGCCTTCGTGGCCACGGCCCGCGGGAGCGCCGACGTCGAGGTGATCGCCCCGCGGTGCGCGTCGGAGGGCCTGTTCGACGTGGTGGCCACGGCCGGTGACCCGGTCGGGGAATGGGAGTCGGAGGGCGGATACGTGCCGGCTGCCGGGCCTGCCGGCGTTCCGGCAGAGCCTGCCGACGCTGTCGGGCCTGCCCCGGCGGAGGCTTCCGGGGGCGCCGGCGCTCCGGCGCAGCTCCCGGCCGGCAAGCACTGCCCCCGCTGCGACCGGAACGCCCTGTACGGCATCGAGTGCGCGTACTGCGGCCACATCATCATCACGGCCTGGGTGACCGGGCCGTGCCATCCGCCGGCCTGGTCCGAGGGGTGCTGCCCGGTGTGCTTCACCACCGACCCGCAGGTGTGGGAGGTCCACGGCCGGCTGCTGTGCACGGTGTGCGCGCAGGGCCGCAGCCGGTGGGGTGACCAGGTGAAGGCCGCACCGGGGTGGCGTGAGCGTGCGCGCCGTGTCGTGGCGTGGGTCGACAACCCGGGCGAGCTGTCGTACGCCACCGCGTACGCGGACGACACCGATAAGGGATCGGCCGCGCTGTCCGACCCGGTGTCCCTCTGCTGACCTGCGCGCATCCGCCCGGCCGGGGCCTGTACCGGCGCCAGTCCGGCCCCGCGCCTGCGGCTGCTGCCCCTCGCGGCCC
>NZ_FMDK01000921.1 GCF_900091995.1 Streptomyces sp. MnatMP-M17 | reverse complement strand
TCAGCCGCTCCCGCGGCGGGCGCTCCCTCACCCAGCCTGATCCAAACGAAAGACCCTAGGTCCTGTCCGGCCGACTTCCCGGGCCCGATCCGGTGTTCGTGGCCGTGGCGTGGTTGGGACATGTCTCAACCACGCCACCCATGAACCAGTGACAGCCGCTCCAGCCCTACCAGATTCTGTCCAACAGCGCGTGACAGCGGAGTTGAACGAAAGGGCTGGACAGATGAGACGTATCCGCCTGACGGCGGCGGTATCCATGGCCTTGCTGATGACCGTGGGTGCCGTGGCGCCGGTCGCGGCCCGGCCCTCCGCCCGGGACACGGTGACCGACGGGCCCGCCGGCACCGCCGACTCGACCGGCGCCACCTCGGTGGGCACGCCCACGTCGGTACGGCTGATCACCGGTGACCGGGTGACGCTCACCACGGGCCCGGACGGAAAGCGCTCGGCCTCGGTCCAGCCCGGTCCCGGCCGCGACGGCATCCTCTTCCGGACCGCCGAGCAGGACGGCCGGCTGTCCGTACTGCCGTCCGACGCGGCGGACCTGGTGTCAGCGGGAACGCTCGACCGGGAACTGTTCGATGTGACCGCGCTCGTCTCGCAGGGATACGACGAGGCGCACACCGACTCGCTCCCGCTGATCGTCGCCCAGCCCTCCGGAGCCCAGTCCTCCGAGGCACGGGCCGCCGAGACCCTGCGTTCCCTGTCCAGGCTCCAGGACGACTCCGTACCCTCGCGCCTGCTGGAGAGCATCGGCGCCCGCTCGCTGCGGATACCCGGCGGCGATCTCGGTACGTTCTGGCACACGCTCGCGCCGGCCGGGGACACGATAACCGCCCGCGATCTGCGGGCGACTCCCAAGATCTGGCTGGACGGCAAGGTGAACGCCGTGCTGGACCGCAGTACGGCACAGATCAACGCGCCCGCCGCCTGGGACGCCGGCTACCGGGGCCAGGGAGTCAAGGTCGCCGTCCTCGACACCGGCGCGGACACGACACATCCCGATCTGACCGGCCGGGTGGTCGAGGCCAAGGACTTCTCCGGCAGCGGCGGCACCGAGGACGTCTTCGGCCATGGCACACATGTCGCCTCCACGGTCGGCGGCAGCGGCGCCGCGTCCGGCGGCAGCCGCAAGGGCGTCGCTCCGCAGGCCGGGCTGCTGATCGGCAAGGTCCTCGGCAACGACGGTTACGGCACCGAGTCCCAGGTCATCGCGGGCATGGAGTGGGCCGCGGCCGAGGGCGCCAAGGTCGTCAATATGAGCCTGGGCTCCGACACGCCGACCGACGGCACCGACCCGATGAGCCGCGCGGTGGACGAACTCACCGCGAGCAGCGGCGCCCTGTTCGTCGTGGCAGCGGGCAACAGCGGCGAGATGGGCGACCGGACGGTCGGCTCACCGGGCGCGGCCGACACCGCGCTCACGGTCGGCGCCGTGGACCGTGACGACTCGCTCGCCCCGTTCTCCAGCCGCGGGCCCCGTCTCGGCGACGGTGCCGTGAAGCCCGATGTCACCGCGCCCGGTGTCGGTATCGTGGCCGCCCGCGCCACGGGCACCACCATGGGCGACCCCGTCGACCCGTACTATGTCGCGGCGTCCGGCACCTCCATGGCCACACCGCATGTCACCGGTGCCGCGGCCCTGCTCGCCCAGCAGCACCCGGACTGGCGCGCCGACCGGCTCAAGGACGCTCTGGTCAGCACCGCCCGTACGGTGCCCGGTCAGCAGCCACCGCAGCAGGGCGGCGGCCGGATCGACTTGGCGGCAGCCGCGCTCGGCCCGCTCACCGCCACGGGCACCGTCGCGCTGGGCCCGTTCCAGACGGGTACGACCGCCGCGAAGACCCAGGCCGACGGCTCCGCGACCGCCACCGTCCGGACCGCCACCGTGCGCTACACCAACACCTCCGCCGCCAAGCTCTCGCTCCGGCTGACCTCCCAACTCGCCACCACCGGCGGGCGCGCGCTCGCGAGCGGCGCGCTCCGGCTCGGCACGGACACGGTGGACATCGCGCCCGGCGCCACCGTCGAGGTTCCGCTGAGCGCCGATCCGTCGCGGGCCGAGCGCGGTGACTACTACGGTTATGTCACCGCCACCTCCTCGGACGGCAGGACGGCCGTGCACACCACCGTCAGCTTTGTCGTCAACGGCCCGGTGCACCGGCTCACCGTCGACACGATCGACCTCCAGGGCAAGCACATCGAGGCGCTGCCCACGATCTGGGGCCCGGACGGCTTCGTCGGCTACACCAGCCTCTCGCCGGCGGTCGCCGAGGTGGAGGAGGGCACGTACCAGCTCAGCCACGCGTCGATCGGCGAGGCCGAGGACGGACAGGAGCTGCGCCAGGTCGTCCTGCCCGAGGTGAAGGTCACCAAGGACATTTCCGTCACTCTGGACGAGCGCCGGACGACGCCCGTCGAGATCCGCACTCCTCGCCCGGCCGAACAGCGCGGTATCGTCAGCTACCAGACCTACCGCCAGATCGACGGACACAGCCTGATCCAGGGCGTGATGTACTTCGACATCGCCAAGCGCGTCTATGTCAGCCCTACCGCGCCCGTCACCGACGGAACCTTCGAATTCGCCTCACGCTGGCAGCTCGTGGCTCCGCTGATCGAGACCGAGGTCTCCGGTACGAAGACCGATCTCGATCCCTACTACATGCCGAACTCACCGCTGTTCAGCGCCAAGGGCGTACGGCTGGCGGCGGTCGACGCAGGTACGGCCACGGCGCCCGACCTCCGTCCCTCCCGGGTACGCGGCAAGCTCGCCGTCGTCCGTGACGACGGAGGAGACCAGTGGGACCTGGCACAGGCGGCGGCGAAGGCCGGTGCCAAGGGCCTGCTCGTGATCTTCCCGTACAGGTATCCATGGACCCGGTGGAGTCCGGTGGGCGACCGCTACGCATTGCCGGTGATCCGGATCAGCGAGGCCGGAGGCACCGCGCTGCTGGCCGCCGCCGAACGGCACACCACCACGGTCGCAATCTCCGGCACCGCCGAGAGCCCGTATCTCTACGATGTGATGCAGGTGTCGTCGGGCCGCATCCCACAGCAGGTGGTGCACACCGTCTCGGACCGCAACAGCGCCCAGGTACGCACCACTTACGCCGACAACGGCGGAACGTCATGGGCGAGCGAGCAGCGGTTCGGCTGGCGTCCGTACCAGTCCACCGCCTGGAACCAGTACACGCGCCATGTGTCGACGGGCCATGAACGCACCGAGTACATCAGCTCCGGAGACACTCTCTGGCAGCATGTCGTCAACCACACGACCACCTTCGATGTCGACGCGCCGTTGCAGGCCGGTATGAAGGACACGCCGCGCACCTACCGGGCGGGCGAGCACACCGACGAGCGCTGGTTCGGCGCCGTGGTACGGCCCGCCGTCCCGGAGGGCGCCGGACTGGTCTCCACCCGCTCCGGCGATGTACTGGCGCTGCGGATCCCGGAGTTCACCGACTCCACGGCGGGCCACTGGTCGCGTACGGTCACCAGCGGCGGCGGCATCGGCACCTCGGGCGTGGGCACCTCCGGCGCGGGTACGAAGGCCGAAGAGCCCGAGGGCGACACGAGTTCGGCCACGCTGTACCGCGACGGTACGAAGGTGAGCGAGACCGAAGGCGCCTGGGGCGATATCGAAGTCGAGCCGGGGAAGGGAGACTTCCGGCTCGATCTGTCGACCGCGCGCGTCTCCGACGAGTGGGCGTTCGGCACCCGGACCACCACCTCGTGGTCCTTCCGCTCGGACACCACCACCGGACGGAAGCCACTGCCGCTGCTCCAACTCGACTACGACGTACGCGCCGACGCGCGGAACGCGGTCGACGGCGGGCGCTCCCACGACATCGGTCTCACGGTGCGCGCCCAGGACGGTCTGCCCGCGCCGAGCGGACTCACCGTACGGGTCGACGCCTCCTACGACGGCGGAAGAACCTGGCAGCAAGCGGCACGGATCGGCAAGCGCGGACAGAACGGTTTCACCGTCACGCTCGACCGGCCGGCCCGGCAGCACGGCGACGCCTATATGACTCTGCGCGTCACCGCCACCGACCGGGCCGGCAGCAGTATCCGGCAGACCGTCGAACGCGCCTATCTGGTAC
>NZ_FMDK01000922.1 GCF_900091995.1 Streptomyces sp. MnatMP-M17 | reverse complement strand
CCGCCGCGGCCCCGGTCCCGGCGCCCGAGCCGTCACCGAAGCCGGTGGCGGCTCATGCCGCACCCTCGCGAGCGGCCGAGGAGGAGCCCGGGTACGGGTACTTCATGCCCGTGCTCTTCATCGGCTCGGCCTGTCTCGCGGCCGTCGCTCTCTACTTCCTGCGCCGTGTGACCCGGCGCCGGGCGCTGTGAGGGCGAAGGGCGCACCACTGCCGGAGGGCACACCACTGCCGGAGGCCACTGCCGCCGCCGTCTACCAGTGGGCGGGCCGGGTGAGGGCCGTGGGGAGTCCGGTGGCGGCGTCGCCCTTCGCCGCGTTGATCTGTGTCCGGACCAGAAAGAGCGCTCCGGTCAGATCGGCGCCCCGCAGATCGGTGTCCCTGAGATCCGCGCCGATCAGATCGGCCAGCCGCAGATCGGCGTCCCGCAGATCGGCCGCGATCAGACACGCGCCACGCAGATCGGCACCTCTCAGATCGGCACCCTTGAGCTTCGCGCCGAGGAGGTCGGCGCCTCTGCGGTTCTTCTTTCTGCCGGGGACCTGGGCGCGTACCAGCTCGCTCGTCCGCAGCAGAAGCGGATTGACCGCCGCGCGCCGGGCCGCCATGTCCAGCTCCAGCAGGGCGTCGGCGTCGGTCAGAGTGAGCCGTTCCGTCGCGTCGAGCGCGTCGCGGAGCTCGCCGTACAGCGGGCGGGCCGGCTCCAGTGTCAGGGCTTCGCCGAGATACCAGAGCAGCTCATGGAGCTGTCGCATCACCGGAAGTACGGCGAACATCCGCTCGGCGCTCCCGGGCGCCCGCCGCCAGTCCTCTCCGCCGAAGGTGATCCGGGAGACCTTCTGGCCCGCGCCGAAACAGTCGTACACCGTGCATCCCCGGTAGCCCTGCTCCCTGAGACGCTGATGGATTCCGCAGCGGAAGTCCGTCCGGAGATGGCGGCAGGGCTCTCCGGCGTCCTTGTCGACGGGAAAGTCGGCCGAGGCCGAGAGCGTCAGTGCCACACAGCACAGCCCGAAGCAGTTCCCGCAGTCGGCGCGCAGAGCTGAGCCGGGCCGGTCCGAGTGCGGGTCGTCGGGCTGTACGGGCAAAGGTTCCGGTCTCCTGTCAGAGGTGCGCGTCGTACGGCGCTCCGGCACCGATACTGCCGGGCCGCGTCCGCCCGGGCCACTGGTTTTCAGCGTCGTACGTGTGGAGCCTCCAGCGCCCGCCGCGCCCGTGCCGCGAGACCGTCGGCGCCGCATCGCCCGGCCAGCTCCAGTCCGCCGGAGATTTCGGCCGGGAGGCCCGCCGCCATGCCGTACTCGACACGGGCGAGGGCCAGTTCGTACCGGGAGGGCGACGCTTCGAGATGCCCGACGGCCTGCGCCAGCAGCTCGGTACGCGCCCGGCCCTCCTTCAGGGACGCCGCACAGCGCAGCGCGACTCCGATGGCGGTGTGCGTACCGAAGCGTTCGGCCCGGTCACGGGCGTACGCGGCAAGCTGGGCGGCGCGGGCCGGATCCTCCTCGGCGAGCGCGTACGCGAGGTCGCACGCCCAGGGAGCCATCACGATGTTGTGCCGTCCGCGCTCCATCAACGCCGCCCCGGCCGCTTCCAGTTCGGCGACGGCCTCCTTCTTGTGGCCGAGTGCGAGCAGCAGCCGGCCACGGACGGACGGCGCGTCGGGAATGACGATCGAGGAGGAGTACGGCGGGACGAACGCATGGCGCTCGGCCGCCTCCCGCGCCTCGTCGGCACGGCCGCGCGCGAGCAGTGTGTCGATGAGCATGGAGGCCGCGTCCCAGTGCATCGGCAGCCCGTTCCCGACCCGGTCGGCCAGCCGCAGGCTCTCACGCAGATACGCCTCGGCCTCGGCGAGATCGCCGCGTCTGCGGTGGAGATAACCGACGAGCGCGTGGGCGAAGGCGAGATGGCCGCCGCTCCAGCCGGAGATCTCGAAGGCCCGCAGGCCCTCCGTGAACAGACTCTCCGCGCGGTCGAGCCGGTCGGCGAAGGCGTACGACAGTCCGAGCAGGGCCGGCGGTTCGAAGCCCCAGGCCGTGTCGGTCCAGCCGACTCCGGCCGCCAATCCGCCGTTCAGCAGGGCGCGTTCACCTATCTGGACGATCTCCTCGGCGCTCTCGCCGCGGGCCGTGCCGTCGAAGGCGCGCAGCATCAGCAGTACACGTTCGGTGTTGTCACGTCCGGTGAGTCCGGCGGCCACCCGGTCGAGACGGCGGGAGCGCCCAGGGCCGTCGTCCTCGATGGCCTGCACTCCCTCCCACAGGAAGTGGGCCGCCTGGAGCCGCATTCTGGCCGGGCCCTCTGCCGTACGGGCGACCTCCGAGGCCACCACATGGGCGCCGTCGCCGGTCTGGTTGTTGTGTGTCAGGGCCTGTGAGAGCCGGAAGACCACATCGACGCGGAGGTCGTCGTCGAGCTGCTGGGTGTCGAGCGCCGCGCGCAGATGGCCGACCGTGGTGGCCGGTGAGGTGAGCAAGGTGGCACAGCCCAGCTCGTACAGCACTTCGGCTCGCACACTGAGCAACGGCGGTTCCTCCAGGGCGCGTTCGAGACAGCGCCGCGCGGCGTCCGGCGCACCCACCGCGAGATGCTCGGCGGCGGCTTCGCGGAGCTGCTCGACCAGTTCGGCGTCGCCGTCCGGATGCACTTCGAGGAGGTGCGGTGCCGCTGCCGCCGGACCTCGGCCACTGCGGGTGACCGCCCATGCGGCGAGGCCGTGCAGTGCGGTACGGACAGCGGAGGGAATGGCGCGGTAGACGGCGCCCGCGATCAGCGGATGGACGAACTCCATCGGGTCCACGCCCACCAGGATGCGCGCGGCCCGCAGCCGTTCGGCGCACCCGGCGGCCTCTTCATGGCTCATACCGGCCAGCGAGACGGCCAGATCGAGGGAGATGTCCGTACCGAGGATCGCGGCGGCCCAGGCGAACTTGGTGGTGGCCGGGCCCAGTTCCTCCAGCCGGGCGATCAGTCCTCTGCCCCGCGCCGAGGCACCGAGGGCGCGCAGCTCACCGGCGGACTCCTCGACCGGTTCGAGTCCGCAGTCCCCGACCTTGGCGAGCAGTTCGACGGTCTCGTACGCGTTGCCGCCGGTCACCGCCCACACCTCGCGGCAGAACGGATCGTCCGCGTGCTCGCCCAGCGCGGCGCGGGTGAGGCCGGCCGTGGCGTCGGAGGTCAACTCCCGCAGGCTGACCAGCAGTTTGGCCGCGGCGCCGAGTGTCCGGAGATACTGCTCGGTCTCGCCGACGGCCTCCTCCGTGCGATACGCGACCACCACGAGGACGGGCAGACCGCCGGCCGGACGCTCGGCGAAGGAGGCCAGCCACGCGAGTGTCTCCAGATCGGCCCACTGCGCGTCGTCGACGATGAGGACGAGCGGTCCATGTGCCTCCACGAGCCGTTCGACCAGCGCGTCCAGCCCGTCCCTGACGCCCTGCGGATCGGCGTGCTGTTCGCCGGGCGGCGCTATGCCCAGTGCGGGACCGACGATCTCGTACCGGTCGCCGAGCAGTTCCCGTGCGTCCGGAGCGCCTTCGCCGTCCCGCTCGGCCATCGTCACGGCGGGCAGGAGCAGTTGCCGTACGACATGGAACGGGACGGAGGTGACGGTCTCACCGCCGCGCGCGGACCACACCATGCGGCGTCCGGTCGCCATCCGGCGTACCTCGGAGAGCAGCGCCGTCTTGCCGAGTCCCGCCGCGCCGCGGTAGACGAGCAGCCCACCGGAGGGCTTTTCCGCACAGAGCGCGTCCACCGCGCGTGCCGCCGCCGCGAGTTCGGGCTCGCGCTCCAGCAGAGGGAGGGCGATCGAGTGTTCCGGCCAGTGCACCGGCATCCCTCCTTCTTTCGAACAGTGCGCAGGTCAAGTGTCGAGGGTAGCCGCGGAGTGCCCCGAGTGGACCTGAATCCGCACGAATTCGGCCGTTCGACCGCGCGTCGGACCGGGCCGGGAGTACGGGCCATCACCGTCCGTGCGTTCGTCTCTGTTCGCCGGGCGCGATCTCCGTCATGCGCGCGGAGGTGTTCCGCAGGCCGGGCAGTCCGGTCTGCGCTCGAAGCGCTCCTCCAGCGGCTCGGAGAGCGCCATCAGATTGAGGCCGAACCGGAAGCCGGGCTCCATCTCCGGTACGCCGGTCAGCAGCGCGATCGCGGCGTAGACGAGGAGATGGCCGGAGAGCCCGGCGGTGACGGCGTTCACGGGATTCCACTCCATCCTGGGCGAGGCCGCCTCCTCGTCCTGGCCCGCGCCGAGCCGCAGATCGCGCCGCTCGACCTCGCCCGCGCGGTGGCACTCCCAGCAGGCCCCTCGGCCTGGAGCATGGACGCCGACCGTGACCAGCGGACCGCGGTAGCCCGCGTCGAGCCAGGGAATCCCGGCGGCGAGACAGACCCGGTTGGCCCAGCGGCGGATCTCCGGCGGCCGGTCGGCGCAGAGCAGCAGCAGATCGTAGCCGGGCGCGAGCAGCGCGGCGAGATCGTCCGGGCCGTGCACCTCGCGCCGCTCCGCGGTCACCGCCACCCGCGAGTTGACCGACTTGAGGGCCGCTGCCGCCGCCGCTGCCTTGGGCCTGCCGATGTCGCTCTCGTGGTAGAGCGGCTGCCGGTTGAGATTGGAGAGCTCCACGACATCGCCGTCCACACAGTGCATCCGGCCCACGCCCGACGCGGCGAGGCCCTGGGCGGCGAAGCCTCCGGTGCCGCCGAGGCCGAGCAGCAGGACCCGGGCCGACCGTAATCGCGCCTGGAGCTCCCACGCCGTCGCGCGCGGTGAGAGATCCATCCAGCGCAGCAGCGTCACACCGCGGCTGTAGCGCTCGCGGTCCTCGTCGGTGAGCGCGGCGGAGGGCTCCGCTCCGGCGTCCTCCAGGAATCCGGCCTCGTACAGATCGTCCATCGCCTCGGTGACCGAGCTGGGCTCGACTCCGGGATGGCGGGCGAGCACCTGCGTGACCGCCTCGGCGGGAGCGCGGGAGCCGTCGAGCGCCTCGGTCAGTGTCCAGATCCAGCCGTCCGGGTCGGTGACCTCGGCGCCGATTCCGTACACGACACTGCCGATCCGTACGTTGCCGTCCACCGTGCGGTACGCCCGGTGTTCGGGCTTCACCCGTGGCCGCCGTAAGCCGGACACCGGTTCCGGACGCCCGTCGGGTGTCATGCCCGTACCGCCCTCGGCTCCCTGGACCGCTCGGCCAGCTCCGCGGCGGCCAGCACGATCCTGAACTGATGTTCCGCCTGGTCACGGACCGGGATCCAGCGGGCGCCGCAGTCGGCCTCGAAGGCGGCGCAGCGCTCGGTGAGGAACCGGTCCAGGGTGGAGCGTACTTCGGCCAGCGGCTCCGGGAGAGCTTGCGGAGGAAGAGTCTGGTGCAGCATGCCCGCCGTACGGACGACGAGCCGCCGCGCGGCGATCCGCAGCGCCATGATCCGCGCCCGGTTCATCGGCGGCAGACCGGCCGCTTCCGGAGCCCACTCGTCGGCGAGTCCGGGACTGACGGCGAGATATTCGTCCACCGGCGCGAGCAGCGGGCCCGCGGTGGCGAGGAGGTGTGGCCGTACCTGCTCCAGCAGACCGGCGAGTGTCCGCGCGTCCTGCCGGAGCGTACGGCTGATGGTCTCCAGCGCGCCGTACGGATCGGGATGCGGCGAGGTGTCGCCGACTCCGTCGGCACCCCACATCGGCGCCTCGACCACGGCGGTGACGGTGCCGTACGGATGCGGATGGAACCAGGTGGAGGTGGCGGTGGCGGCGGGCAGTGAGACGAACTGATCGGTCTCCTGCGGCCGTGGCATGTCATAGACACCCGGTCCCGGACTCGGCCAGAAGAACGCGTCGTACGGGCCCAGTTCCACCGGGATCCGGAGATCGGCGGCGGACTGTGCCAGCTCGTCGGAGAGTCCGGGCAGCGCGCGGGTGAGCTGTACGAAGCTGCCGCCCACGTCCACGCCGTGCAGCGAACACTGGAGATAGGGCCGCAGTTCGTCCTGGAGACCGAGCAGGGCCCGGGTCTCCGGCATGGGCTCGGCGCCGGGCTCGGTGGGCAGCCACTCGGGCTGTCCGGCGAAGCCCGGCCGGAAGAAGTTCCGGTAGTGCTGGGCGAAGGTCATCGGGCCCTTGAGCCACCGCTCGTTGCGGCGGGCTCCGTCGGGATCGAGACAGAGGACGAAGTGCCAGGCCGTGTCGGTGAACCGGGCCGGCCGGCCGGGCCGCAGCAGATACCGGGCCAGACGCAGCACCGTGAGGCCTCCGACCGGTTCATTGGCATGCGGCCCCGCGACCACCAGCGCATGCCGGCTGCCCCGCCCCACGGACATCAGCCGGATCGGCTCCCCCGCCCGTGAGGTCCCGATGCACCGCAGAACCACCCGGTCGGGGTGCGCCGCGGCCAAGGCCGCGGCGCCGGAGGTCAGTTCATCGACCGTTGGATATCGCCCCGGCACGGCGACCCGTTCAGGAGCCGGTGGAATTGCTGTCGCCCGTTGTCTCTTTCCTGTCCAGCCGACGGATCTTGATCGTGGTCTGCTTGCGGCGTGAGGTGCTGTCGCTCTTGACCGTTCCGCTCATGAGCCGCTCCTTCGACATCACGGCGCCCAACTCCGCGTTGTGCACCTGATGTGATGTTCCGTCACGGAATGGGAGTGCGTCAACACCTGTGGAGGAGGACTCTTCATACACCTTCGCGACGGAGCCGCGGCCCCTGGACATACGGACTCCTCGGCCACCGACTCGTTGCCCCAACCACTGGGATCGATACCTGCCGAGGGATAACGAAGGGATGACATAAGCCCTTCGGATTCGCATCGGGGAACCATGGGCATGCCATGACCACCACTGCCCACCGCACGGCCACCGGGTGGCCCGCCGCCGACCGGATCAACGGTCGGCGGCCGGGCACCGGTTCAGCGGAACGCGCGCCTGTCGGCGTTCAGCGGGTCCGTGAGACGGAGGGTGATGAACTCGTTGTTGTCCGCCTTGCCGGGCGTACGGCCCGAGGAGCCCGGGAAGTTGTTGTCGTTCATGACGGCCAGGGTGCGGTCGTCGATCAGCACGACGTCCTCGATCGTGGTGAACGGGAAGCGGAAGGTCTTCCCGAAGCCGCCGAGGCCCTTGGGGTTGGCGATGTCGAGCAGATCGGCGACCAGGGTCTTGTCCATGACGCCGTCGTGGTTCCGGTCGCGGTTGTCCGCCAGATAGATGCGCTTGAACTTGGCGGAGTCGCCCTGGCCGCCGTCGCGCTCGATCACCAGGAAGCGGTGGGCGTCCAGGGCGATCGCGTCACCGATGGCGTTGTCGGTCGACTCCAGGCGGTAGATCCAGCGCTTGCCGGTGTAGCGGCTCGTCCGCAGGTCGAACTCGCTCATCCGCAGATCGCCGGGCGTGCCGTCGGACACCCAGCCTTCGAGCAGCGGGTAGAGGTGACGGCCGTCGACGCCGCGCGCCATGCCCTCGAAGCCCTTGCTGCTGGGCAGGTTGGGGGCCGCGCCGTTCAGATAGGGGTTCTCCGGCGCCTGAACTCCCTTGAGCGGGACGGGAGCCTGGAGGAGACGGCCCTTCGAGGAGAAGTGCAGCAGGAACGGGCCGAACTCGTCGCCCATCCAGTAAGTGCCGTCGGAGGCCCGCACGATGGACTCGACGTCGAAGTCGGAGCCCGTCAGCACCCGGTCGGCGCGCGTGAGCGCGAACGGCACATGGCGGTTCGGGTCGCTCAGATAGAAGCCGCCGAGCACCTTGACCTTGCCGGTGCGCGTGTCCGGCTTGACGTGGTGGACGCGGAGCAGGAAGTCGGCGCTGTTGGCCTTGTTGCCGAAACCGTTGTCGGACAGCACGTCGTAGGTGCCGTCGTGCCGGTTGAGGATGCCGCTGAATCCCTGGACGGGCTGGCCCGGGAACGGCGCGGCGATGCCGTTGACGGGCGCCGTGCCGAGGGCCGCGCCGGAGACCGGGCTGCCAGGTACGTAGGTCTCGGCCGGCAGCGAGGCGAATCCGGTCAGGGTGGCCCGGCCGAACTCGGCGGGACGGTGGTGGCGGTCACGGTCGGCCACCGCGGGCGAGGCGAGACCGACGGTCAGCGCGACCGCGCTCAGTGTGATCAGGAGCTTGTTCATGGCACGGACGGTAGAGACGGCGCATGACGTACGCGCCAACGGCAGGCTACCCACGCACGAGCGGCAGACGGCCCGTCGACCGGTCGGCCCCGGGTCCCGGTCCCGGTCCCGGTTCGGGTCCGGGTCCGCGAGGCAGGCCGGCCGTCGCTCGTGTCCGCCGCTCGTGTCCG
>NZ_FMDK01000923.1 GCF_900091995.1 Streptomyces sp. MnatMP-M17 | reverse complement strand
GGCTCCGGCGCACGCGTCGGCCAGCTCGGGCAGGGCGGGCAGGCCCGCCTCGGGGACGGGCGGCGCGAACCGGACGGGCACGCGGCCCCCGGAAGCCGTACGCCGCCGCATACCGCCACCTCCCGCAGTCGTCCGCCGTAGGGGCTTTGCGTCTTTTGATCCCTCTATATGGAGTTATACAGAGTTATACGGGTTACGGCTCGGTGCTTCCCGGGCACCGGCGCACCGGACTGCTTGACGGCGCCGCCCTCGGGGTACCCGCGTTCCATGTTCACCACTTCTGCGGGAACTCGCCCCCGGATCGCGGCGCTGCTCGGCTCCTGGGACGAGCGGGCCTTCCGCTCCGTCGCCACCCGGCACTGGCCGGGCGCGGGCTCTGTGCTGCCACGGCTCAGCCGTACCGCCGACCACGGACTGCTCTGGTTCGGCGCCGCCGCGGGCATCGCCGTGCTGGGACGCGGCGTACGCTCGCGGCGGGCCGCCCTGCGCGGTGTGGTGTCGCTCGGGCTCGCCTCGGCCGCCATCAATACGGTGGGCAAGCGGGCGGTACGCCGTCCGCGCCCTCTGATCGACGGCGTACCGGTGATACGGCAGCTGAAGCGCCAGCCGTTCACGTCGTCCTTCCCGTCCGGACACGCGGCCTCGGCTGCGGCCTTCGCGACGGGCGTGACGCTGGAGTCGAGAAGCTGGGGCGCGGTGGTGGCGCCGGTGGCCGCCGCGGTGGCCCTGTCCCGCGTCTACACCGGCGTGCACTATCCGAGCGATGTACTGGCGGGAGCGGCGCTCGGGATCGGCGCGGCCTACGCCGTACGCGGACTCGTACCGACGCGTTCGCAGCTTCCGCCGCCCGGCCGGCCCTGCGCCGAGGCGCCCGCGCTGCCCGGCGGGAGGGAACTGGTCGTCGTGGTCAATCCGGCCGCCGGCTCGTCGGACACCGCCGCGCTGGTGCGTGAAGCGCTGCCGTACGCGGAGATCGTGGAGTGCGCGCCGGAGGAGATCGGGACCGAGCTGGAGAAGGCGGCGGGCCGCTGCCGGGCCCTCGGTGTGCTCGGCGGTGACGGAACGGTCAACCGGGCCGCCGGGACCGCCCTCCGGTACGGTCTGCCGCTGGCCGTCTTCCCGGGCGGCACGCTCAATCACTTCGCGTACGACCTGGGAACGGAGACCGTCCAGGACACCTGCCGGGCGGTGACGGCGGGCGACGCGATCCGCGTCGATCTGGGACGCTTCACTCCCGGTCCCGACGGCGCGGCCACGGGCCACTTCCTCAACACCTTCAGCCTGGGCGTCTATCCGGAGCTGGTACGGGTCCGTGAGCACTGGGCGCCCAGGATCGGCGGCTGGCCCGCCGGGATTCTCGCCGCGCTGAAGGTGCTGGGCGAGGGCCGTCCGCTGGAGGCCGAGTTCGAGGGCCGACGGCGCTCGCTGTGGCTGCTGTTCGCGGGCAACTCCCTGTACGAACGGATGGGACCGACTCCCGGCCACCGGCGCCATCTCGCCGACGGGCTGCTGGATGTACGGGTGGTGCACGGCGGCCGAGCGCCGAGCCTGCGACTGCTCGCCGCCGCACTGGCCGGACCGCTCAGCCGCTCACCCGTCCATGCGGCCGGTCACAGGAGCCGGCTCCACATCAAGGGCATCGCGCCGGGCACACCGCTGGCATTCGACGGTGAAGTGGCCGAGGCACCCAGGGAGTTGGTCCTGGACAAGGCGACGGAGGCGCTGACGGTCTACCGTCCGCAGGCGCTGCTCTAGGGTCTTTCGTTTGGATCTGGCCGGATCAGGGAGCGCCCGCCGCGGCAGCGGCTGAT
>NZ_FMDK01000924.1 GCF_900091995.1 Streptomyces sp. MnatMP-M17 | reverse complement strand
GCCTGCTCGACGACGGTGTGCGCGTTGGTGCCGCTGATACCGAAGGAGGAGACGGCGGCCCGCCTGGGCTCTCCCGTCTCGGGCCAGGCGGTGTTCTCGGTGAGGATGCGGACCGCGCCGCGCTCCCAGTCGACGTGCGAGGTGGGCTCGTCGGCGAGCAGCGTGCGCGGCAGCACTCCGTGGCGCATCGCCATGACCATCTTGATCACACCGGCGACACCGGCGGCGGCCTGGGTGTGGCTGATGTTCGACTTGACCGAACCGAGCAGCAGCGGCCGGCTTCTGTCGCGGCCCTGACCGTAGGTGGCGAGCAGCGCCTGGGCCTCGACGGGATCGCCGAGAGTGGTGCCGGTGCCATGGGCCTCCACGGCGTCGATCTGGTCGGCGGAGAGACGGGAGTTGATCAGGGCCTGCTGGATGACCTCTTGCTGGGAAGGGCCGTTGGGCGCGGTCAGTCCGTTGGAGGCGCCGTCCTGGTTGACCGCACTGCCCCGGACGACGGCCAGGATCTCGTGCCCGTTGCGCCGCGCGTCCGAGAGCCGCTCCAGCACCAGCACGCCCACGCCCTCGGCCCAGCCGGTGCCGTCGGCCGTGTCGCCGAAGGAGCGGCAGCGTCCGTCGGCGGAGAGCCCGCCCTGCCGGCCCATCTCGATGAAGGTGCCGGGGCTCGACATGACGGTGACACCGCCGGCGAGGGCGAGGGAGCACTCGCCGGAGCGCAGTGCCTGGGTGGCGAGATGGACGGCCACCAGGGAGGACGAGCAGGCGGTGTCGACGGTGACGGCGGGACCGACCGTGCCGAAGGTGTAGGAGATACGGCCGGAGAGCACACTGCCGGTGTTGCCGGTGAGCTGGAATCCCTCGGCGCCGTCGGCGGGCCCGACCCGGTAGTCCTGGGCCATCGCTCCCATGAAGACACCGGTCTGGCTGCCCTTGACCGAGGCCGGATCGATACCGGCGCGTTCGAAGGCCTCCCAGGCGGATTCGAGCACGATCCGCTGCTGCGGATCCATGGCCACGGCCTCGCGCGGCGAGATACCGAAGAAGTCGGCGTCGAAGTCGGGCGCGTCGTAAAGGAATCCGCCGGAGGAGGTCGCGGAGGAGGCCAGTGCCTCGGTGTCCCAGCCACGGTCGGCGGGAAACTCCGAAATACCGTTCTCACCGGCCTCGACCATACGCCACAGATCCTCCGGGCTGCTGACGCCTCCGGGATAGCGGCAGGTCATACCGATAATGGCGATCGGCTCCTGGGCGGCCGTCTCCAGGTCGTTGACCCGCTGCCGCGTCCTTCTGAGATCGGCGGTCGCAAGCTTGAGGTAGTCCCGGAGTTTCTGTTCGTTGTCCATCTCAACTCAACCCATCTCGACAGCCGGCGGCCGAACATGAATCAGGAGTGTCGTCGGAAGCGCGGCGGGAATTCCCTAGATTCCCGTGGCCCGACGATCCGCTACCAGTTGGAAGCGAGCAGAAGGTCGCCGTATTCATGTTCGCGGGAGACCTGATGGAGATCGGCGTCCACCATCATCTTCATCAGTTCGGGGAAGTCGACGGTGGGCTTCCAGCCCAGTTTGGCGCGGGCGTGGTCGCTGTCCGCGCAGAGCACCTCGACTTCGGCGGGACGCACCAGTTCGGGATCGATGACCACATAGTCCTGCCAGTTCAGATCCACATGTTCGAAGGCGATCCGTACCGCGTCCCTGACCGAGTGCATGGCGCCGCTGCCCACAACATAGTCGTCGGGCTCCTCCGGCTGGAGCATCAGATGCATGGCGCGCACATAGTCTCCGGCGAAGCCCCAGTCACGTACCGCGTCGAGGTTCCCGAGGTGCAGTTTGTCCTGGATACCGAGTTTGATCCGGGCGACCGCGAGGGAGATCTTCCTGGTCACGAACTCCGAACCGCGGCGCGGCGACTCGTGGTTGAAGAGCATTCCGGAGACCGCGTACATCCCGAAGGACTCACGGTAGTTACGGGTGATGAAGTGCCCGTACGCCTTGGCGACTCCGTACGGGCTGCGCGGATGGAAGAGCGTCGTCTCGCGCTGCGGAGTCTCGGCGGCCTTACCGAACATCTCCGAGGACGACGCCTGGTAGAAGCGGATCTGGCCGCCGCCGGCCGCGCGGGAGCCGTTGAGTCCGCTCACCATCCGGATCGCTTCGAGGACCCGCAGCACACCCATTCCATTGACCTCGGTGACCAGCTCCGCCTGCTGCCACGACATCGGCACGAACGAGATCGCGCCGAGGTTGTAGACCTCGTCGGGCTGCACGGTGTCGACCGCGGAGACCAGACTTCCCTGGTCCATGAGATCGCCGTCGACAAACGACAGTTCGGATACGAGCCTGCTGACCCGGGATTTGCGCGGATTGGCCTGCCCACGGATCAGACCCCAGACCTGATACCCCTGGGACAGCAGATGCTCGGCCAGATAAGAACCGTCCTGCCCGGTAATTCCAGTGATCAGCGCACGCTTGGACATACCTACTCCTTCTCGACCACCGAGAGACCGCCCAAACGCAGAGCCAGGTCGACGACCTCGCATCGAATACGCTTCTGTCCGGACGATAGACACCGGCACGCTCGCAAGCCGCCGGCCTCGGTGTCAAGAAATCCCGGGCTTACTAGGGAATTCCCGAGTACGGACACCGCCGGCAAGAGCGATCCGGAGAAGATCCGGGGGAACACTAGGGATTTTCGGGCCGGTGGTGCGGTGCACTGTGTGCGTCGGCGTCCGGGCCGGCTCTGTCAACCGGAGTGTCTTTCCGTGCTGTTCGGACTTCTGCGCACTCATGTACGCCCCTATCGATGGCCGGCGGCCCTGCTCGTTCTTCTGCAACTGGTCCAGATTCTCGGCACACTGCTGCTGCCGACGCTCGGCGCGGCGCTGATCGACAACGGAGTGGTCGCCGACGACAGCGGCTATATCACCCGGGTCGGCGCGGTCATGGTGGCCGTGGCGCTCGTCCAGATCGTGGCGGCCGTCGGCGCGGTATCCCTCGGCGCCCGGACCGCGATGGCGATGGGACGCGATCTCCGCTCGGTGGTCTTCCGCCGGGTGCTGGACTTCTCCGCCCGCGAGGTGGGCCGGTTCGGTACGCCGTCGCTGCTGACGCGTACGGTCAATGACGTCCAGCAGGTACAGACGCTGGCCCAGTCGGGCTTCGGCATCGTGGTCTCGGCGCCCTTGATGTGTCTGGGCAGTGTCGTCCTGGCGCTCCAGCAGGACATTCCGCTGGCGCTGATCCTGGTGGTCCTGGTGGTGGTCGTCGGTGTCGCGTTCGGACTGCTGCTGGCCCGCATGGGAACGTTCTACGAGCGGATGCAGACGTATCTCGACCGGCTGAACCGGCTGTTGCGGGAGCAGATCACCGGTGTGCGGGTGGTGCGCTCGTTCGTCAGGGACGCCCATGAGCGCGCCCGGTTCACCCGGACGAATACCGAACTCTTCGATGTGTCACGGCGTGTGGGCCGGCTGATCGCGTCGATGCTGCCCGTGGTGCTGCTGCTGATGAACGGTTTCATGGTGGCGATCCTGTGGGTCGGCGCGTATCGCATCGACGGCGGCGCGATGCGGATCGGCGCACTGAGCGCGTTTCTGAGCTATCTCTCGCTGATCCTGATGTCGGTCGTGATGATCGCGTTCGTGTTTCTGTCGGTGCCGCGCGCGAAGGTGTCCGCCGCGCGTATCCAGGAGATCGTGGCCACCGCGACAAGCGTCGTCCCGCCGTCCGAGCCGGTACGGCCGGTGGCAGGCGACGCGGGCGGACGGGCGGGCG
>NZ_FMDK01000925.1 GCF_900091995.1 Streptomyces sp. MnatMP-M17 | reverse complement strand
CAGCCGGCCACCGCGCCGGCGCTCTCTTCGCGCAGCGCCGCCGCGACAGCCGCCGTGAGCCCTGCCACGGCCACCACGGCGGCGGCCACGGGCCACCAGAGCGCGGGATCGCCGGTGTGCGACAGCCGGGCCAGCACTCCGCGCAGCGACTGGTTGGCGGCGTCCTCAGCGAGACCCGCGCGGCCGGTCTCGAAGAGGGTTCCGGTCCAGAAGCGGAGTGAGTCCGCAGGGAGCACGACGGCGGCCAGGAGAGTCGCTCCGACGAAGACGGCGGTGGCTGTCGCGGCCTGGCGCAGCCAGGGATTCCAGCCCGTCCGGCGTGCTCGTACCAGTCCGACGAGCAGCAGCAGGACGGCGAAGAGGGCCGGAGTGAGCTTGACGGCGGCGGCGAGACCGATGCCCGCGCCCGCCCACCGGTGTCGGCGCTTTTCTTTAAGGAGGGCGGGACAACGGGTGGGCTCCCGGGTGAGATCCCACAGCACCGCCACCGCGAGCAGCAGATTGATCTGCCCGTAGCGCAGTGTCGTCCAGACCGGCTCGCACCAGACGGCGAACGCGGCCACCCATAGCGTCGCCACCCATGGCCGGGCCGCCCGCGGTGACGCCTTCTTGGGCAGCTTCTTCGACAGTGCCTCCTTAGGAGGACGCGTTTTTCCTTGAAGAGTGAGCTGTCCTTGAAGAGCGAGCTGGAGGGAGAGCCGTACGAACACGACGAGCAGCAGCAGATTCCCGGCGGTCGCGAGCGTACGCAGCAGCGGCACGCTCGGCAGCGTGAGCGGCGTGAACAGCAGCGCGGCGAACGGCGGGTAGGTCATGGGGAGTCGGGCGTGGGTGGCACGCATCGCGTAGAGGTCCAGACCGTCGAGCACCGTACGGCCCTCGGCGCGGTAGACCAGCAGATCGATCATCGAAACTCCGGCCGCACGCTGCGCGGTCCAGAACGCTGCGAAGGAGACCAGACAGGCGGCGGTGGCGATCAGAAGCGCGCGCCGAGGAGACGGGCTCCGGTCGCTGTTCCGGACAAGCTGCACAAGTACGGGAACGGTCACGAAAGGTGACAGTACCGGTCTAATCGGTGCAGAGCGGAAACGATTTGGTGATCGGCCGGAAGGACCGTGTAATGTTGGCGCTGCCGCCGCCGGGGAGCCCGGAAGCGGTGCACAGCAAGGGGCTATAGCTCAGTTGGTAGAGCGCCTGCATGGCATGCAGGAGGTCAGGAGTTCAATT
>NZ_FMDK01001248.1 GCF_900091995.1 Streptomyces sp. MnatMP-M17 | reverse complement strand
GGCAATGGGGGATGCCGTCCAGCGCCGCATCCCCACGGCGGCTGCGGACGTGGGCGCAGAGCAGCGGACGACGAGTGCGGCCCCGCGCAACGTGCGAAGGAAGCGCGGGACCGCAGGCCACGGCCATCCTGTCGAGCCGGGCAAAAGGGACCGTACGTCACCCGCCGCCGGTGCCCCGCGCGGCACCCCGGCCGGGCACCGCCGGACTGTACGTCGCGCAGGCCCGCCGCGTGCCGTTACCAGCACGGTTCCCGCCGGCGATGTCGTTGTCCGTTGCACATCTCGTTGCATGTCCCGCTGCAAGTTCTGTTGCGGCTGCCGAGACGGCGGCGACGGCAGCCACGCGTTGGTCTGCAACGCTTTCTCGTCGCTGGCCCGCCCGGTCGTCGGGGAGGACGGGGTACGGCGCTGGCCGCCAGGCACTGTTTGGCCTGCTCATGACCGCCAGGCCACACCCACGTGGGAGAACAGCGTGGAGCCCTGGACGAAGCCGGCGAGGTGGACCTCGCCCGCCCCCGGCCGGCTGACTGGGCAGGGGCGGGCGCCGCCAGGTCGGGAATGATCGGGGGATGACCGATGACCTCCCCTGCGACCCACCCCCCGAGTCGGCGCCGCCCTCCGGCGGCCAGGACGAGCTTGGCGCACTGGCCGCTCCGCGTCGGCTGAGCGTGGACGACCACATGTTCACCGCCCCCGCCCTGCCGGGGACGTTCCGGCTGCAGCTGTTCACCGCTCCCGGGGCGCGCCCGGTCGCGGTGGTGACCCAGATCGCCGGTGCGGAGGGCATGAGCCTGATGAACGGGGTGGAGAGGTTCGCGGGCGCGGTGTGGGAGCGGCACTGCCCCGACCAGGATCTGCCGCCGGTGTGGGTGGAGCGGCAGCTGGAGGCGCAGGGGGCACTGCGGGAGAGCCGCTTTCGGCGCGTGGTGTTCGCCGGCGCCGACCGCTACCGGCC
Organism: Streptomyces sp. MnatMP-M17; assembly: GCF_900091995.1. Taxonomy (GTDB): domain Bacteria; phylum Actinomycetota; class Actinomycetes; order Streptomycetales; family Streptomycetaceae; genus Streptomyces. The sequence goes on along the minus strand of NZ_FMDK01001248.1, from coordinate 108 downwards.
GCACGGCCCGCGTTGGTCGGTGATCACCCACGAGGAGCTGCAGGACCTGGTCGGCGCGACCGTCGCCACGGACCGCGGCACCGGCTACGCGCCGCGCGCCGTCGAGCC
>NZ_FMDK01000926.1 GCF_900091995.1 Streptomyces sp. MnatMP-M17 | reverse complement strand
GCCGTGCCCGCCGTCCTCGGGTCCTGGGACCGAGAACGGCGGGCACGGTTCGAGGGCCGGGCAGCCCTACGGCCTACGTACTACGGCCTCAGGGTGTGCTCCCGCTCGACCTTCTGCCGGTCGAGCTTGGCGTCGAACGGCGCCAGCGGCTTCGCCTTCGCCGCGTCCTGCTGGACGGCGGCCGGAGCGACGCCCGCCCATGCCAGGATCCGGGCCGTGGCCTTCGCCTGCTCGTCCGGGACGAGAGCGGCGACATTGGCGCCATGGTTGGCACCCGGCGCGACATACACATAGCTGTCACGCGCGCCGTGGCCGAGGCGGAAGGGCTCCGCACCCCACGGGTCGTTCTGCCCGTACACGAACAGCATCTGGTTCGCGTGCTGACGGACCCAGGAGTCGACGTCCGGCATCGTGGACGGATCGAACTTCATCGGGATGGAACGCGGTACGAAGTTCCGCGGCGGCTGGTAGCCGTAACGGCTCAGCTTGCCCAGATGCGGCTGCTTGATGTCGGGCGAACCGAGCTGGGTGCCCGCCTGGTAGTAGTACGGCGTGTAGGTCTCCAGGCCCTGGTCCGTATAGGCGGAGAAGCCGGAGATCGAGTCGATGGTGTCGTAGATCTCCTGGTCGGACGCGGTGGCCGCGACCGGGATGAACTCGCAGTCGGAGAGCAGGCTGTACTGCCAGAACGCCCAGACGAAGTCGAGCACCACGGCCTCGTACGCCTTGTCCAGCGTGCCGACGGTGGTGAAGGTGGAGCCGGTGGCGTCCGCCCACTCCTGGTACGTCTTCTCCAGCGGCTCACGCCGGACCAGCGCCTCGCGCTGCACGGCGTTGAGCTTGTCACGGCACTCCTTGGTGCCGACCCGCTCGAAGAACCGGTCGTAGGCCGAGTCCTCCTTGTTCACCACGTCGTTGGGCGCGACGTACGCGACGACGCCGTCCATGTCACGCGGATAGAAGCGCTCGAAGTACGTGGCGGTCATACCGCCCTTCGAACCGCCCGTGGAGAGCCACTTCTTGGGATAGATCTTCTTGAACGCCGAGAAGATCCGGTGCTGGTCGCTGGCGGCCTGCCAGATGTCCAGCTTCGACCAGTCGGCCGACTGCGGACGGGACGGCGTGAAGAAGCGGTACTCCATCGAGACCTGGTTGCCGTCGATGATCCGTGTCGGCTCACTGCGGCTCGGGTTGGTGGAGACGTTGTAGCCACCGGTGAAGAAGACCGTCGGCCGGCTGGTGTCCTTGTGCAGCAGGGTGACACGCTGCTGGAAGGTGCCCTTGGACGGATGACGGTGGTCTACCGGCTGGGTGTAGTTGAGAACGAAGTAGCGGTACCCCTCGTACGGCTTCTCCTGGATCAGACTCATCCCCGGGATGGCGAGGACCCGGTCCTTGATGTCGGTGGTGTCGGTGGCGGTCTGGTGGTCCGCACCCCGATCGGCGGCGGTGGCCGCACCGGCCGTGGCCACCGTGCCTATGATCAGCACGAGCGACAACAGCCATCTCAGCGCCTTGCGCATTCACACTCCCTGTGTTCATGACAGACGCCGTGAACCTAGCGGGGTGAACGCGCGACTCGCCAGTGCCGTCCCGGCAGAGATTCCGGTCGGCCGAGCTGGAAAGTCGGCCAGACCGGAGAGTCGGCCGAATCGGAGAGTCGGCCGGGCCGGAGGCTCCCGAGGACTCGCACGCGCCGCGAGGGCTCGGACCACCGCCCTCGGACCACCGCAGCGAGGGCTCAGAGCACCGCGGCCGGTTCCTCCTCGCCGAGGAAGCTGCGCCACAGCTTGGCGTACCGGCCCTCCAGCGCGAGGAGTTCCTCGTGCGTACCGTCCTCCACGACCCGGCCGTGGTCCATCACAACCACCCGGTCCGCGCGGGCCGCGGTGGTCAGCCGGTGGGCGACGACGAGTGTGGTACGGCGG
>NZ_FMDK01000928.1 GCF_900091995.1 Streptomyces sp. MnatMP-M17 | reverse complement strand
CCCGCCCGCTCCCGCCATGGCGGGGCCGCCGAGTGGGAGCGGAGGCTGCCGGAGGTGAGAACGGCCCGGCCGCCCGGGCGCAGTACCCTGCGCATCTCCCTGAGCGCGCCCATCGGGTCGGGCGCGAATCCGAGGGCGTCGACGCAGACGATGCCGTCGGCGTGGGCGTCGGGGAGTCCGGTGGCTTCCATGGTCGCCGTGCGGAAGGCGGCCTGGCCGGGTGGTACGAACGCGGGGATGCGTGTGGTGGCCAGGCTGATGGCGGTGGGTGAGATGTCGATGCCTGTCAGGTGCACGGCGAGTGCGCGGGCCAGCCACAGGCCGACGCCTCCGGTGCCGCATCCCAGGTCGAGCAGCCGGGCGCCGGGGCGCAGCCGCAGCCGGTTGACCGTGGTGGCGAGCAGCGGCCAGTCGCATGAGCTGGATGTCTCCAGTTCATGGGGGTAGGCGTCGCCCATGGCCTGGGCGTAGAGCTGTGTGACCAGGGTGGTGCCGGCTCTGGCTGCGTGGAAGGCGTCGAAAACGGCCGCGAGTTGCTGCTCAGCCGTTGCCCCGGGGTGCTTATTCATGGTGGTTGCCGGGGCGGGGGATCGAGCGGATGATGCGCATTTCGAGGCCGGGGCTGATGACCTTGGCCGCGGCGTAGGCGTCGCAGTGGTGCAGGAGGACGGCGATGGGCTCGTGGCCGGTGGTGGAGGCGATCCGGGCGGCCACCGAGACTGTTTCGCGGCTGAAGTCCGGTTCGGCCGGGGCGTAGTGGTGGGTGAGGGTGTTCCAGTCGGTGGTGCCCGGCCAGGCTGGTTGGGGGGATGGGGGGCGGGCGGCGAAGGCGTTTTCGTGGGAGTTGAGGTCGTCTCGGGTGCCGGCGATGCAGGTGAGCCGGGACTGGGCGGCCTCGGTGAGAGCTCGGGAGAGAGCGATGTGGGGATCGCGGTGGCATCCGGAGCCCGCGAAGACCACGGGGTAGTCCTCGGACCAGATGTACGCGGCGCAGACGGGGATGCGGTGGGCGCTGTCGACGAGTGCGATTTCCAGGAACATGCGGGCGTCGAGGAAGCGGTCGATCAGGTCCCGGCAGTACGGGTCGTCCACGCTCCGCGGGTCGATGAGGGCGCGGTGTTGTCCCCCGCTGGTGTAGTCGCGGTGCAGGACGTCCCGCTCGACGACTTCGAACAGGGCGTGCAGGACTGCTTCGTCCATCGTGTTTCCGCAGGCCAGACCGTTGCTGGTGACGTGGAAGGGGTCCGGCCGGCGCACGTCGCGCCGTAGGCGGCGCCGAACGAGTGCAGCGGGGACCGGGATGTCCTGACCGCTGGTCAGGCCCGTTCCTGTCACCCAGTCCAGCTCGATGTCCTTCAGCCCCTCGTGGTCTGCCTTCACCGGCAGGAGGCTCATGGGATAAGGCGGGTTGAGGCCGCGGTGAGTGCCGCGTGCCGGTGTCGTCATGGGGGGCTGCTCGGCGTGCCACAGTTCCGCGCTCTCCAGCACGGCCGAGATCTTGGCGAGTTCGTCGGTCGCTCCCTTGCCCTGTGAGGTGACGAGGGTGTGCGCGTGCGGTCGGATCGCGGTCCAGACCGGGATGCCGAGGTGGTCGAGGTCGGTCAGGCGCGCCACGCGGGAGATCCCGAGGCCCTTGAGCTTTGGTTCCAGGGCGTGCCAGGTCTCCTCGGGTGTTCTGGTGCGTACGGTGCCGTCGAGAACGATCCGGCTCATCGTGCAGCCTCCCGGTCGTGGAGAAACCCCAGTACGAAGGTCTTGGCGGCGTCGGCGGCGTCGCGGGCGCCCTGGAATCCACGGGCCCAGGACTCGTCTTCCAGACCCGCCTCCGGTACGGACCACAGGGAGGTCATAAGCTGGCGGGCGACGCTGTTCTTGATGGCCTCGGCGAAGAAGCCTCGGTGTGTTCGGGTCGTTTCCTCGTTGAGCGCGATGTACCGGGCGAGGGCGGCCCGGTCGGCGGGCGTCTCGCGGGCCAGCAGCCGGGCCACGGTGTCGTGGTCGGTCAGGTCTGTCTCCGGGCGGATCACCGCGCAGGCCACAGGGCGGGGCAGGCCCGCCGTGTCCGGTGTTCCGGTGGCCGTGCCGAGGTAGTCCCACCAGAGCGTTTTGAAGTGCGGATCGAAGAGCTGCTGGTAGGTGATCCGGTGGCTCGTCGCCAGACGGATGCCGTCGACGGTCTGCGTGGCGAACATGTTCGCCCACTGCCGGAAGTGACGGGTCCGCCATTCCAGCCCCGGCGGCCGCGCCGCGGGCGTGGCGGCGAGGGACAGGGCAGTCTCCAGCGCCCCCAGGGCGTCGGCCCGTTTGAGATCACCGAAGTGCCGGTCGTTGGCCAGGCGCGAGGTGAGCCACCCGGCGAACTCCTCGACACCCAGTTTGCGGCTGATGGCCGAGACGGCCGTCAGCGACCGATGCGGGTAGTAGACGGCCCGCAGTCCACCGAGCACGTCTGCCGCCTCGTCCGGGCTGATGACGTCTGCCGCTGCGGCGAGGTTCAGTACATGGCGCAGATTGACCAGGGGCCAGGTCACCGAACGCAGGTCCGTATCCGCAGACTGCCCGACGGCCACCTCGTCGTCGCCCTCGATCCGTCCTGCGGCGTAGGCATCGTAGATGTCGCCCACCCCGACCATGCCGCACCCAGTCAGCTCCGCCGCACGCAGCGCACCGATGCTCGCGGCACCGATGACGCGCACGCCCCTGCCGAGTGTCCACATGATCTCTTTGTGCCGCAGCGCGGGCGTGTGGTGGTAGAGGCCGTCGATGATGACCACGGTGTCGGTCGCGGCGATAGCGTCGTCGAACAGGTCACCGTGCCGGACCGGGGGCCGTGGGGCGAAGCGGGGATCGGACAGTACGGGGTCGTCCGGGCTGAGCGTCGGCCCGGTGTATACGTGAATCAACCGCACCCTCTCCTTTGTCGTGCCGGAGCACGAGGGGGGCGCCCGCGCCGGACAGCGCGGAGCACCCCCTCGGCCCCGGTCAGCGCGTCAGAACGTGTAGCACTCGTCCTGCTCGGTGTCCTCCGACCGGACGACCGCCGACGGCTCGATCAGTTCCGTCACGTCGGTCGCGACGCTGGTGTCGCCCTCCTGGCCACTGTTCTGGACAGCGGCTACCTGCGACTTCGAGAGGTCCATCTCTCATCCCTCCTCAGGCGTAGCGGGCTGGTAAGCCCGATGGCGTGCACGGCACAGAGATCAGCCGTCCGGTGAGCAAGTCGGCCTGCCGTGCGTCACACATCGTCAGCCCGGGACGCGGGTGGGCGGAACGGCCGCCCGCTTGCCTCCAGTTGCGCCCGATTGCCTCCGATTGCCTTCCGACGCGAGGGACTTGACCCGCTACCCCGCATGTGCAGGACACTGGACACGGTAGGTACACATCAGGTAGCCGCCCGCAACGCCAGGGAGAGGACCACGTGGCCGCAGCCGTGGACGACGGGGCCGTAGAGGCTGACGAACTCCTCCAACTGGTACTCGATCAGGAACGCTGCGACGGCAACACATTCGCGCGCCGCGTGGCCGCCCACCACCAGCGCATGGGCCTGGGAACCATGGCCGACCGGCCCGAGAAGGTCTCCCGCTGGAAAAAGGGCCGCGCCCGGCCCGACCGCCGCACCACCATTGCGATGACCGACATGCTCGGCGTGCCCTTCGACCAAGCCCTCGCACTGGGCTGGCCCCACTGGCTACGGCTCGCGCTCAAAAACGACCGCGCGCTGCTCACATCCCCATGGACACCATCCGGAACCGTCCGGGCGCTGGAACACGTAGGAGGGCCGGACATGGAACGCCGGGAATTCGTGATCACCGGCGGCACCCTCGCCGCCCTGCTGACAAGCTGGACCGCCGCCGCCCCGGCGACCGCCGTCCTCGCCTCCGACCGCCGTCCCCAGATCAACCAGGACACCGTCCGGCTCATCGACGACCGCCTCGCCACCCTCAGGCACCTCGACGACCAGATCGGATCCGACGAAACCTACGCCCTGGCCTGCGCCGAACGCCAGATGATCACCCACAGAATCCGGAACACCTCCTACAGCACCGCCACCGGCCGCCGCCTGTTCGCCGCCGCCGCCGAAGCATCACGCATCGCCGGCTGGTGCGCCGTCGACTCCGGCCACCCCGCACAAGCACAACGCCACTACCTGGCAGCTCTGCGCTCCGCCGCAAGCGCGGCCGACCCCGTCGTCACCGCCAACACCCTCGGCTTCTGGGCCATGCTCCGCTACAGCACCGGCGACCCCGCCGGCGCGCTCCAACTCGTCGACGCCGCCCACCACCACGCCGCCCGGACCGGCTCCCCCCCCC
>NZ_FMDK01000964.1 GCF_900091995.1 Streptomyces sp. MnatMP-M17 | reverse complement strand
CCGCAGACCGCCGTGGCCACGGCTGCCGCCCGCGACCGAGCCGGTGGGCGCGGCGGCGTGGACCGTACGGCTGTGCAGCCGCAGCCCGCCGTCGGCCTTCTGCACCTTGTCGACGCTCGCGCCCCAGAGCAGCCCGAGGCTCCACCCGGAGATGTCGTACATCGTGGAGACGTCCGCGCTGATGTCACGGCCCTCGGAGAGGATCACATTGGCGATGCCGCGCTTGGACTGGTGCATGTCCACGACGTACGAGCCCGCCGGATACGAACGTCCCGCCAGCCGGAAACCGGCCGACGCCCGCTCGACGCGTACGTCATTGGCGATGAGATGGTCCACCAGCCGGGCCGCCGCGGTCGCGGAGCGCTGGCCTTCGCCCGCCGGGATCACATACGCCCGCGGGAAGTCCGTTGTATACACGTCCTCCGGGCCGATGCCCGGCACTCCCGGCACGGTCTGCTCGGAGACCGGCCGCTGGGCCTCGCCCGCCGCGCCGCGCCGGAACGTCTCGATCTGGTCGGCGATCACCGAAGTGCGGTTGCGGTAGGTGTAGTCGAGAGTCGCGCGCATGGCCGCGCCCGCGATGTCCGTGTTGATCGCGGACCGCCGGCGCAGCTCCTCGACGGACAGGGAGTCGTACGAGGCGTTGTTGACCCGCATCGGGATCTCGACGGTGTGCGAGGCCACCGCGCCCTGGAACGCCATGTACTGCGGAGTGAAGATCGGCGGCCAGTCGTCCCAGCCCTCCTGCTGGTCGCGGAAGGGGATCACGGGCGGCTCGACACCGTCCTTCGCGGAGGTGTAGCCGAGGTCGTTCACCGCCTTCTCCATACCGAGGGCGTTGGCGTAGGTGTTCTTCAGGAAGAGGTCGTACTCGTAGTTCTCGCCGTGCGGCGGAGTCGTCGGCTCGATCAGGGTGCCGTTGACATAGCCGTGCAGATCGAGCATCACCGCGGGCTGCTTGTCGATGGCGATCTGCCGCATGGCGCGCGTCTCGGGCTGCGAGCCGGTGATGAAGTCCCGGTTCAGATCGAAGTTGTTGCCGTTGGCGCGCGTACCGGCGATCCGGCCGTCCGGATTGGCGGTCACATTGAGATAGATCCGGCTCGTGGCGAGCAGCTCGCGCGTCCTGCCGTCCTTCGCCTTCGCCAGCTCCTCGATGAGCTTGAGGGCGGCGTCGGTGCCCTCCCACTCATTGCCGTGGATGTTGTTGTTGATGAAGACCGGCGTCTTGTAGTCCGACTTGATCCGGCGGTCCTTGGCGGCGGACGCGGGCGAGTCCTCGATCAGCTCGCGCATCCGCTCCTGCTCGCGCGCCTCGTGCGCGCTCTCAGGTGCGGTGACGGTGACGAGATACAGATCGTGTCCGCCGGCGGAGCGGCCCGCGACCTCGACGCTGACGCGATCGCCCAGCTTCTGGAGGGCGTTGAGCCTGGGCGCCAGGGAGTGGTACGGAGTGAGACCGAGCTTGACCGACTTGTCGGCCGGGTTCTCGGGCGGCGCTTCGAGGACCGTACGGCGCGGATAGCCGCCGTCCTTGCGCAGCGCGGGACCGGGTGTGCCGAGGGTGGTGAGCGCGCCGAGCGCGGCGGCGGAGGACTTCCCGGTGGCGGCGACGGTGCCGGTGGCGGCCACGGAGGCCGGGCCGCCGCTCTCGCGTACGGGATGCGCCGACCGGGCGTCATGCCCGGGAGCGGCGGTGGCG